>JAZRDY010000035.1:0-3669 GCA_045660525.1 Acutalibacteraceae bacterium
TCCTCGGTGCAGAGTATTTCATCTTCGGTGAGAAGGGATGAGGGTTGCAGTTATTCTTTTCGGCTATCGCTCCTACAAACAAAAGAGCAAGAAAGAAAAGTGAAATGACAGGAGCACCGAGTACAGCACCACCCACAATCATCTTTGAAAAATCAGAAACGGTTCTGCTGAAATTTTCAGGATGTCGGTAATGCTCCGCTGATTCTTTAAACTCATAACCCTTGTAACAATAAATAAAGGTTTGGTTACGCAAATAATTATTTGCACAGGTGTAGTTATAAAAATTTTCATCCACCTCATAAAGCCTCTGATGATTAATCCTATCCCAAAGACTTTCATAGGTGTATTCGTCACCAAGGTTTGAAAGCTTGACGCCGTGCTTGTCGGTACGGTAACCAATCTTTCCGTCATCAAACCAATAACCCTTCTGACTCATAATTCTGAAAAACTGTTTTATACTTCTACTTCTCGGAATTGCATAGTCAATATCTTCACGCATATAATCATATTTTGTTTTGATACGTTTCTGCATTGCTTTGTATACATTGTAGGGTATTCGTTTGCCTTTCGGATTTTTTATAACAGACAGTCCGTGCTCAAGACAGATTTCATCACTCGTCTTTCTGAACAAACGGTACATAGCTTTGTCTTCATTCATCTTTCTTCCGTCGGTCATTGAAACAGAATTAATAACTATATGACAGTGAACACAGTTAGCATTCAGATGGGTGGCAACAACCATTTCATACTCCGGTCTCGCCTCCCGGCTCGGTCGGTGCTTCTGCTGCGCAGAGGTCTCCACCGGAGACCCGCACCCCCACATTTTATTCGCAACTTTCATTGCAACCTGCTGTGCTTCTTCAGGTGTAACCTCTCCCGGCTTGAAAGAAATATATGCGTGATAGGCAACAATACCTCCCGTCTTTCCATACATTTCTTTTGTATCAATCATCTGCTGTGCAGCAATATCAGGGTCACAGTTAATGCCGTCAACAAGGAGTCGCTGTTCGCTTTCAAGATTTGTTTTATCTTTATCGGCGGCATAGTGAAGTGATGAAACGAGGTCAGAATATTTTGTAAGGTCAGTTTTACTTTTGTTTGCGGCATAGGTTACAACCTGATTGATGTTTCCTCTTATGGGCCATATTCTTGTAACTGCCATTAAACGAACCTACCTTTACCAGGTTTAAAATATTTTGCGATATCAGCTTCGAGAGAACGCACCTCAGATAAAACCTCTCTGCATTCAGCACGGTCAATGAAACCGATTGCATTTGCTTTAGCAGTAAGCTGATTAAGATTAGTGCCGACTCTGCGAAGCTCAATAATAAAATGTTTGTAATCAACAGGCGGAGCTTCAACAAGCCTTGTTCCTAAAATCATTGCTCTGATAATTTTACTTCTGTCAGTTTTCATAACAGTACAGAATTTGTTTAAGATTTCGTTTTCTTCTTCACTGAGATAGACATGAAAATCAATTTCTCTTTTTCGTTTTGACATAGGAATTCTCCTTTCTTTGATTTTTGTGTTGGGATGTGGTGGTAAAAACGCTTTGTTTTTACGGATTTGCGGATACAAATCCAATGCTTGCTAAACTTCGGACCAAAATCCAAATAGTAAAAGCAAGCGTTGGTTTGTCCTCGTTTAATTACCTGCCGCATAAGAAAAGGCGAGCTGTTCAGGCTCGCTTTTCTTGCTGTCAATTATCTTACCGGGACCAAATGGTAAGTCTTCATCATCAGATACTTCATCCTCATCGGGCGGTAAACTTTTGTTGAATGCTTCCTTTGAAATGCAAATAACTCTCTTGGGTGTACCGAACACTCTGACATTTCTTGTACATTCTCCCTTTGAACAGATACTGACGCCTTCATTCTTCAGAGCTTTGATTAAGGCTTTCTGCGTTAAAGGGAAATGCTCACCGACATCGTTACAGGATCTTATAACCGCCGCATAAGCTGCATCAGATTCGAAATAAAAGTTTTCATCGTCATAATAACCGACAAGGTTTCTCGGCATATCAACAGGTCTTATCATTCGCTCAACAAGATTTGCCTTGCCTACATCAATCAGACTGCGAAGCTTACGGATAAATATTTCTGTCGGCTGTTCCGTTTCCGTAAGTGTCTGCTGCGTTACAGCGAGCCTTAATAAAATTTCGTCAAGCTCTTTTAACATTAAAGCTTTCTGTTCATCGGTGATACCTTCATAGTACAAAAGAGTTTCACAATAAAGTTCAAAGCCGATTCTTATGTTTGCAAGGTCGTCACATAATCTCGGTCTGATATGAAAATTTATTTCATCAGCTTTGGATTTATAGAACCTTCTGTTAGAAAGAAAACCGCTTTTGAGTTTTTCTAAAAGGTCGTTCACACCGTTTTCTTTGTCAAGAAATTTTGCCTTCAGCATTTCAGTTGCAAGGAAAGTAAAGTGGGATAAGGTTCCTTCCTCAGCTTCCTTCTGATACTTTGTAAGCTCGTTAAGGTTAATGTCACCGGGCTTCAGCTCAAGAGAAAGAAATCTTGCGACACCGCTTTCACCCACATTGGGAAGATACTCTGCAGTCATTATCACGTTACACTGAGGTCTTTTGGCTGCTCTCTGCCTTCCGCTTTTATCAAGAGCACCTCTTGCTTCTCTGTTACAGATACCACGGATGAGTGCCTGTGTGGTTGCATCCTGCGCTGACTGTTCTCTGCCTGAGCCGGGATGATAGTCGTCAATGATAACTGCACAGTCCTTAAGAGTGAAGCAATAGTTCAATATGCTCTTTGGTGTATCACGGAAGTTCATCGGGATATTATCTTCATTGAACCTGCCGAAAAGAGAATTAATTAAAAGTGACAGCGTTGTTTTCATTGAACCTGTTTTACCGTAAAGCATAATAACGGTTTTCGTTTCCTTACCCGCCTTTGCCATAAAGGTACCGAGTATACTGACTAATGTGTAAGAGAGCATAGGGAACATAATCTCTTTCGGTGCTACTGAGTACGGCAAAGCTTTCATAAGGTTCAACGTTTCTGTTATATCCGAGTCGGTTTTAAATGAATAACCCTTTGTCTTTTCTGTCAGTTCAACCTCTGTGTTACTGTTACCGGGCATACAGAACTGCCAACCCGTTGCAGTTTCCCACCAGCCTGTTGTACCGTAAATAGTTTTTGTCTCTGCATATTTTGCCGTTGACTGAATTGCCTGACGGAGATTGTCACGGTTGCCGTAGCCTGATTCGATAACACAGTTGATGCCCCAATGCTCTTGTGCCCAATCAAGCTGTGCGAAGTTTTTCAGGGGTACTGTAATTTTTCGAAGATCTTTTCCTTTATCGTCTGTACCGACAATAGAAAGGTATCTTTCGTTCTCGGCTCCGTTAGTGCAGGTAATATCCTCGGTTATCCTTGCAAGGAAATTGCTGAGCTTGATATTTACCGGCTTACCGTTTATCATCCTTTCAATATACAATGAGTTGTTATATGCAAAGAACGGGTCTGAATAGTATAAATAGTTTTCCAAATTTTTACCTCTTTCATAGAATTATTTTCCGAACATCCGTACAGACATTACAAATCATCAATAACATAAAGCATTTATCTGTTCGGGTATTATCCGTACAATGTGCCACAGTGTTCGCTACAAAGACGAACGCCACAAGGCAGTAGCACAGGGCTATGC
>JAZRDY010000036.1:0-3629 GCA_045660525.1 Acutalibacteraceae bacterium
CGCCGCAGCCTGTGCACTTGTCCATATTTACATATCTTGCTTTCTTTCTGATATCAACCTCGAAGTCACCTACGAAGCCTGATACCTTTTCAACCTCACTGTAGGTAAAGAGGTTGATTCTCTCGTGAGCAGCAGCATCAACCATTTTCGGAGTAAGGATGCAAGCTGAACAGTCGAGTGTGGGGAAGGTTTTATCAAGCTGAGCCATCTTGCCGCCGATTGAGGGTGTCTTTTCAACGATATCAACCTCATAGCCTGCGTCTGCGATATCAAGTGCAGTCTGAATACCTGCGATACCGCCGCCGATAACAAGAGCTCTCTTTGTTACACGGCTCTCACCGGGCATAAGTGATGTGTTGAGGTTAACCTTAGCAATAGCTGCTCTTGTGAGGATAACAGCTTTTTCTGTACCCTCAACTATATCCTTGTGAATCCATGAGCACTGTTCACGAAGGTTTGCGATTTCAACCATATAAGGGTTGAGACCTGCTTTTTCTGCACACTTTCTGAAAGTTGCCTCGTGCATACGGGGTGAGCATGAGCAAACTACGATGCCCTTGAGGTTCTTTTCTTTGATGGCATTTGCAATTCTTTCCTGGCCTGCTTCTGAGCACATATACTGATAATCTTCAGCGTGTACGACGCCGGGCTCAAGTTTAGCCATTTCTACTACTTTTTTAACGTCTACTGTTGCAGCAATGTTACTACCGCAGTGGCAGACAAATACTCCTATACCGTGCATCGTATCACCTCCTGAACTTTCTGAATGCGCTTACGAGAAGCTGCTGGGGTAAATCTTCGTCAACCATCTCGGGAATTTCATCGGGTACAAGATATGCGCCGCCTTTTTGTCTTACAGCGAGCTGTCTTGCAGCATCAACTAACTTACCGGGCTTAACACCTCTGGGGCAACGCTCTACACATGCAAAGCATGAAAGGCAATACCAGAGTGATTCACAATTAGCAAGCTCTTCAACATTTTCATTTATTACATAAGAGACAAACTGGTGGGGCTTAATATCCATCTTTTCAAAAGCAGGACAAGAAGCTGAGCACTTACCGCACTTCATACATTTAAGAGGGTTGCTGCCGCTGATTTCCTTGACCATTTCGGCCTGATTCTTCTTTGAATGTTCCATGATTAAGCATCCACCTCCTCTTTCACTCCGAGAGCTTCAGCTAAAAGCTCAGTGAAATAGTAAACGGGAATTGTAGCCTTGGAGTTCTTTGTGAGATTGTACTGACAAAGAGGACAAGCTGTGATAAGCATTTCAGCACCGAAGCCTGAAGCGCTGTCCATAATATTGTCGCACATATTCTTAGCAAGATCCTTTGCTTTAAGAGAGATATATCCGCCGCAGCATTCATTGCGATAGGGATATACTACAGGCTCAGCACCGATAGCACGGATAAAATCCTCAATGATTGAGGGGTTTTCCGGGTTGTCGAAGCCGAGTATCTCACCGGGACGAAGAAGCAGACAGCCATAGTAGGCGCCGATCTTTCTGCCTGTGAGAGGATTGGTAACTTTTTTCTTGAGCTCGTCGAAACCGATACGGTCACGAAGCACCTCAAGAAAATGAAGAACATTGGTTTCACCGAGATAAGGTTCATCAAGCTTCATATAATTGTTTGCTCTTGTTCTGATATCCTCAACATTTCTCATATCGTCGTTAACTCTCTTGACAACATGATAGCAGGCAGAACAAAGAGTAACAAGCTCCTGATTCTTTTCTTTGGCTTCGTTGAGAGCACGAACAGAAGAAAGCTTTGAGCCGATTTCGTCACTGCTTAAGGGATAAACACCGCCGCAGCACTGCCAGTTCTCAATTTCTTCAAGTTCAAAGCCTAAAGCCTTTGCAGAAGCTCTTGCATAATCATCCAGCTTTTTTGCCTTTGTTCTCAAAGTGCAACCGGGATAATAACTGTACTTCATAAATCTGAATCCTTTCCGTTTAATTTTGTTTCCCGTATGTTTTCCGTCATGAATCTCCAGAATTCTCTTACATTACGCGCATTTTATACCTTGAAAAATCAAAGCATAAAACACCAACATACATTCCCATAAATAATATCATTTTTTGTCAAAAATATCAACAGTTATTTTGAGAAAATCTTATAATTTTTCAAAAAGTTTTTCACCATTTTATCCAAATTTTATATCTCAGCATTTAATCTCACCGAATTCTTTTATCCGCTAAAGTAAAATTGCAGAAGACACAGTCCTGAATCTGTATCTCCTGCAATGAAATTATTTGATTTTTATGCCCTGAACCTTACTGAATTCACCGTAAACAGTACCCGACGAAGCCTTTTTATAAGCTCTGACCTTGAAATAATATTTCTCACCCGAAGTCAGACCCGTCTTTTTGTAATTTAGTGCCGAGGTACTCTTCAGCTTTTTATAGTCACCGTTTTTCGATGTGCTGTAATAAATCTGATAGCCGTCTGCACCTGAGATTTTGTTCCAGCTGATCACTGCCGATTTACCGCTTATTTTCAGCGATACCTCAGGCACGTCAGGCTCAGTTGCAGTGGCTATAGCCTTTTTACTGTTGCTGAAATACACCTTACCGATTTCAGCCTTATAATAGGCTAAAATCGCGAACTTATACCCCGTACCTGCCTTGAGTCCCGTAACTCTGTATTCAGTTTTATTTTTAATGCTTGCTATCTCCTTGTACTCTGCCGATTTACTGTCATACTGATATATTCTGTAACCGTTTGCACCTTTGACGGTTTCCCATTTAAGCTTTATTACCGAGGTGCTCTGAGTTGCTGTTATCCTGTCAGTTTTACCGGGCAGAATTTCATAATAAAGAGTTTCACTTCCGCTGTATTTGCCAATGAATGTAACTATAACAGAATACTTGCCTATTGCTTTTCTCGAGCTTTCATAAGTCACTGTGTAATCTCTGTCTTTGATGAGAGGGTCTTTGTTATAGTCCACAACTGTAACAGTGGGAGTTTTGCTTTTGCCGTTATAAGTACACTTGGTACTCGAGAGAGAAACACTCTTGATTCGGTAAACGCGTTGCTCACCGAAATCTTCACCACAGGTTTCACAGACAGCATTTATTTTACCGTTGGCATCCGTCGTGGCAGTCGCAAGCACGACTACCTTTTTACTGTGTCCGAGTGCTTCTACAGTCTCCTGTCCAAGGATTATTTTATCGCAAAGAGAACACTTTTTACCTTCTGTTTTGCCTGACTTTGTGCAGGTGGGAGCTTTTGCTTTTAATGTCACTTCTGAGTGAGGAATCTTTGCAACATCTGCTGTTTTGGTGTAACTGCATCGTATGCACTTTGCTGTCTTTTCACCCTTGGCTGTGCAGGTCGGCTCCTTGGTAATTTCATAGTTGCCAAGCTCGTGTCCGAGAGCTTCAAGACTCTCCTGAGCTACTGTTACATTTCCGCAGACAGAGCACTTCTTGCCCTCGGTTTTGCCTTGTTTTGTGCAAGTTGGAGACGTTGCTTTCACAGTCGTTTCTTTATGTGCAACCTTTGCAACATCCGCTGTTTTGGTATATGAGCAACGGATGCATTTTGCTGTCTTTTCACCCTTGGCTGTGCAGGTCGGCTCCTTGGTAATTTCATAGTTGCCAAGCTCGTGTCCGAGAGCTTCAATG
>JAZRDY010000037.1:0-3746 GCA_045660525.1 Acutalibacteraceae bacterium
AACGATACTGTTATCGATAAGCTTTTTGAAATGCAAATCAGGGTGCTGGCGCTGAGATGTGCCGGCTTTAACAATGTGGATATTAAGCGCGCTTTCGGCAAAATACATGTGCTTCGGGTGCCCGCCTACTCCCCTTATGCTGTAGCCGAGCATGCTATGGCTTTACTGCTGACTTCTATCAGGCGCATTCATAAAGCATATATCCGCACAAAGGAATTTAATTTCAGCCTTAAAAATTTCACAGGCTTTGACCTTCACGGCAAAACTGTAGGTGTTATCGGCACAGGAAAAATCGGCAAGGTATTTGTGGATATCTGCCGCGGCTTCGGAATGAAAGTTTTAGCTTATGACAAGTACCCTGCCGAAGAAATCTGCGACGGAAATAATGTTAGATATACTACTCTCGATGAGCTTCTTGCCAAGAGTGATATTATCTCTCTGCACTGCCCTTTGACAGAAGAAACTCACTATATTATAGATGAAAAAGCTCTCAACAAATGCAAAACGGGAGTTGTTATCATCAACACTTCAAGAGGTGCTCTAGTTGATGCTGAAGCACTGCTTAAAGCTATAAAGTCACGCAAAGTTGGTGCCGCCTGCCTTGATGTTTATGAAGAAGAATCAGAGCTTTTCTTTGAAGATAACTCGGGACATATACTCGAAGATGACACTCTTGCAAGACTAATATCAATGCCCAATGTTATTGTTACATCACATCAGGCTTTTCTGACTCAGGAAGCCCTTGACAACATCGCGGAAACAACCATCAATAATATTGTGACATTCTTTAAAAATAATCAGTGTCCAAATGAGCTTTGTTACAAATGCAACCAGGCAGTTGACTGTAGAGACGGAAAATGTTTTTAATTTTAACAACTTGATTTTAAAAGTATAGTATAATATAATATCTATAAACAAATTTCCATTTTATCTGACGGAGGAAAAAGAAATGAACATAACAAAAGATATTAAATATATCGGCGTTAACGACCATAATATTGATCTTTTTGAAGGTCAGTACGATGTACCTAACGGTATGGCTTACAACTCATATGTTATCATTGACGAAAAGATAGCAGTTATGGACACAGTTGATGCTAACTTTACTCACGAATGGATGGACAATCTGCAGAATGCACTTGGCTCAAGAAAGCCTGACTACCTTATCATTCAGCATATGGAGCCTGACCATTCAGCTAACATTATGAATTTTTCTAAGGCTTATCCCGAGGCTACTATTGTGGCTTCTGAAAAAGCTTTCAGAATGATGAAAAACTTCTTTGGCACAGACTTCGCAGATAACAGAATGATTATTGCAGAGGGCGACACTCTTTGCCTTGGTAAACACAACCTCACCTTCATAGGCGCTCCTATGGTACACTGGCCTGAGGTTATGGTAACTTATGACAGAACTGATAAAGTTCTATTCTCCGCTGACGGGTTCGGAAAATTCGGAGCCCTTGATATTGAAGAAGATTGGGCTTGCGAAGCAAGAAGATATTATATCGGCATCGTAGGCAAATACGGCGTTCAGGTGCAGAACCTTCTCAAGAAAGCAACAGGCTTTGATATTCAGATTATCTGTCCCCTCCACGGCCCGATACTCAAGGAAAATCTCGGCTATTATCTCGGCCTTTATAACACCTGGTCAAGCTATCAGCCCGAACAGGAAGGCATTATGATTGCCTACACTTCAATCTACGGCAATACCAAGAAGGCTGTTATGCTTTTAGCTGACAAGCTTCGCTCATACGGCTGCCCCAAAGTTGTTGTCAACGACCTTGCAAGATGCGATATGGCTGAGGCTGTTGAAGATGCTTTCCGTTACAGCAAACTCGTACTTGCTACCACAACTTATAATGCAGAGATTTTCCCATATATGCGCGAGTTTATCAATCACCTGACTGAGCGCGGATATAAAAACCGTACGGTCGGCTTCATCGAAAACGGAAGTTGGGCTCCCCTTGCAGCTAAGGTTATGAAAGGTATGCTTGAAAAGAGCAAAAACCTTGTTTATGCTGACACAACTGTAAGCATTATGTCAGCACTGAACGACGACAGCAAAGCTCAGGTTGATTCACTTGCTAAAGAGCTTTGCAAAGATTATCTCGCTCAGGGCAATGACACAGCTGATAAAAATGATATGACCGCCCTTTTCAAAATCGGGTACGGCTTATATGTTGTCACATCAAATGACGGCAAAAAAGACAACGGACTTATCGTTAACACTGTAACTCAGGTTACAAATACACCAAACAGAATAGCGGTTACTATCAACAAGGATAACTACTCACACCATATTATCAAGCAGACCGGTAAAATGAATATCAACTGTCTGACGGTTGATGCTCCTTTCTCAGTTTTTGAAAAGTTTGGTTTTGTCAGCGGAAGAAACACTGATAAGTTTGCAGGCGATGAAGTTCTTCGCTCAGATAACGGTCTTGTATTCCTGCCGAGATATATCAACTCATTTATGTCACTCAAAGTTGAGCAATATGTTGACCTGGACACTCACGGAATGTTTATCTGCTCAGTAACAGAAGCAAGAGTTCTTTCGGATAGAGAAACAATGACCTATAACTACTATCAGGCTAATGTTAAACCCAAGCCTCAGACTGAAGGCAAAAAAGGCTATGTATGCAAAATATGCGGTTATGTTTACGAAGGCGACAATCTCCCCGATGATTTTATCTGTCCTCTTTGCAAGCATCCTGCCTCAGACTTTGAGCCGATAAAATAAGTAAAGTTTTGGTCAAGCTTTTACAAAAGCTTGCGAGGCATCGTCGCCGAAGTGCCGCCATTGGCGGATGAAGCGAGGTGAGGATGCGCAGCGGTCAAAATCGCTCGGTGCTCCAAGCCGATAAGCGATTTTGGGACCCGCAAGAGGGCAATGAGCAGAGCTCCACAAAGCAAAAAATAAACAAGGCTACACCGTTAAGGTGCAGCCTTTTATTTGTGTTCTTGTGCTGTTATAATTTTGAAGACTGCCGAGAATAGTGCAAGATGGCGTTTTATTGGCTCGAAGCTGTACAAGGGTACTGCGAGAGACAAAAAACGTCAAACAAATAAATAAGGCTACACCGTTAAGGTGCAGCCTTTTATTTGTGTTCTTGTGCTGTTATCGGCAGTCTTAGTTGTTGCCGAAGATGTTGCGGCCCTTGAATACGGGGAGAACGTCGCTTTCATCTTCATCGGGATCATCGAAGATTGAGCCTGACTTCTTAGCAGGAGTTTCGATTACGTCGAAAGCCTGAGTTTCCTTAACAGCTGCAGGAGCTTCTGCTACAGGAGCTGTGGGAACGGGATCAAGAGGCATTTCGGGGAAAACAGGTGCTGCGGGTGTTTTGCCGTTTGCAGCAGCTGCAGCCTGCTCGAAGATTGAAACGAATGACTGACCGAACTTTGTTGAAGCAAAGTCAACAGCCTCTTTGCTCATTGAGCCAAAGATTGTATCATTAGCTGATGCAGCAGCCTGGCTGATAAACTCGGGAGCAGCAGTAGCAGCATCCTTAGCAGTTGCTGTGGGAGCAGCCTGAGCCTGAGTTGTTGCGCCAAAACCTGTTGCGATAACAGTGATAAGCATTTCATCGCCCATATCTTCGTCAAATACTGAACCGAAGATGATGTTTGCATCGGGATGTGATGCATCAGAGATAAGAGCACCAGCCTGCTCAATCATATCAAGTGACATATCGCTTGAGCATGTAACGTTGATAATTACG
Organism: Acutalibacteraceae bacterium; assembly: GCA_045660525.1. Lineage (GTDB taxonomy): Bacteria > Bacillota > Clostridia > Oscillospirales > Acutalibacteraceae > UBA6857. The sequence goes on from JAZRDY010000037.1 coordinate 3,723, forward strand.
CCACTTGCACCGTCAATAGCTGTT
>JAZRDY010000038.1:0-4069 GCA_045660525.1 Acutalibacteraceae bacterium
ATTGATATCACAGATTTTGAAGAAATCAAGATGCAGAGCATCAAGTGCCATAAATCCCAGGCAGAACCTGCGCTTCTTGCGGCTATTATGCTTCAGCAGCAGATGTTTGCAGAGGGAACAGATTTCAAGGCTGCAGAACCTTTGAGACTTCTCAATAATCTGCAGATGCACTGCTTCAATCTGCCCGTAATCAGCAAGTAATACTATCAGGAAGGTTAATATATGAGTTCAATAGTTTATGTTTCAAATGCAGGTTCATCAAAACGTTACGCGGAAATGCTTTCAGAAAAGACAGGTTACCCCTGCTATGCTTTTTCAGACAGTGATAAGGCGGTCGGTACTGATGTAATTTTCATCGGTTGGGTAATGGCAGGCGCTGTGCAGGGTCTCAGTGAAGCCAGAGTCAAGTTCGGTACTCTCAAGGCTGTTGTAGCTGTAGGTATGATGAAAAGCGACAGTCAGGATGCGGCCGTAAAAGAGAAAAATTCAATCTCAGAGCCATATTTCTCACTTGCAGGAGCTTTTGATATTAAAAAGCTCAGCGGTATGTATAAGATGATGATGGGTATGATGGTTAAGATGATTAAGGGTAAGCTGAAGGAAAGCAATGACCCGAAAGCAAAGGAAATGGTGGAAAAATTTGAGGAGGGCTTCGATATGGTAAGCGAAGAAAACCTCGGCGACATTTTAGCTTTTATAAGTGAATAAGATTATCTGCGGAGCTGTGAAAACGGCTCCGTAACTTTTTTTGTAAATCCGAGAACAAATGTTCGAGAAGCTATTGACAAAGGCAAAAATTCCTCATAGAATTAAAAGTGTGGTACCGCAAAGCCACGTGACAATTTAATATTATCAATGGAAAGGTAAACTGCTTTGCAAAATGTTTGCAGGGCAGTTTTCAATTTTTATCAGACAATTTCAAAACGTCAGAAAGGAGAAGCTATGTATAGAATAATTAATACAATCTGCCTTTATATAGCGGTGGTTTATCTGAGCTTCTGGTGGTGGACAAAAGTATGAATTATGCGATTTATCCCTGTAAGACAATGCGTATAACCCAGAATTACAAAGGCACAACCTCTCATAAGCCTCATACTATGGGCACTCCCAAAGATTATCCTATAGATGAAGGCTGTGGCGATACGGGCAAGGATTATATATATTGCCCTTGTGATGAAATGAAAGTCAGACGAATTTACGGTGTCGGCACCAAGGGTACCAACACCATATGGCTTGAAAGCACCAATAAAGTAAATTTTGCCGACGGCAGTGAAGATTTTATGACAATGCTGATTACTCATCCCGATGATGCGGATCTTAAAAATATCAAGGTGGGAGATATCTTCAAACGAAAAGAAAAAATCACCCGCGAGGGTAAAGACGGAGCCTCGGCAAATCATTTGCACATAAGTGCAGGTAAAGGCAAGATGAAAGGTGCAGGCTGGATGCAGAATACCAAAGGTAAATGGGTGCTGACAACAACCGATTCAGCATCTAAACCTGAGGATGTATTTTATATCGACCCTGATTTTACTAAGGTGATTTCTCAGGGTTCAATTAAATTTAAAACCCTGCCCGATAAATACAAGACAGGGTATTACAAGGTTGATACTGCTGTTCTCAATGTCAGAAACGGCCCCGATACATATTGTAAAAAGAGGGGAGTGCTGACTAAAGGTAAGACAGTTAAAATATCTAAGATTAAAGGTAATTGGGGATGTTACGGCGATAGCAAATGGATATGCCTCGATTACTGCAGATTTATGTGAGGTGAAAAAATATGGATGAAGGCTTAATTATAAAAGAGGCGCTTCTTGTTTCAGCTGAGGTGTTCAGTGCGGGTGCAGTGGTGCTCGGTGCTGTTTTTGCACTTTGCAGATGGGTTATCAGACAAAATAAGCAGGATACTGAAATCAAATCTCTCAAAGAAGAACAGACGGTTATCTGCTACGGTGTGTTAGCTGCACTCAAGGGTCTCAGAGAGCAGGGTTGCAACGGTCCCGTAACCGAGGCAATAAGCAAAATAGAAAAGCACCTGAATGTTCAGGCGCACAAATAATTTATGAAAGGATTTTGGCTATGGATTTTGATTTTACTGTTATTATAGAGTTTGTAATCGCAATTTTATCTGCGGCGGTAACAACGGTTCTTATCCCTTATCTCAAACAGCGACTCAGTGAAGAAAAACAAAAGAAGCTTATGTTCTGGGTGCAGACAGCTGTCAAGGCGGCAGAACAGATTTACGGCAGCAAAACAGGTCAGAAGAAAAAGGAATATGTGGTAGCTTTTCTGCTGTCAAAGGGTATTGTTTTTGATGTGGATGAAGTGACCGCCCTTATTGAAAGCGAAGTGTATAAGCTCACTGAAACTGTAGATAACACTGATTGAAAAACGCCTCAATTTGACTTTTCGGGCCTTTTGCAGTATAATATTATAAATTTGTTTTAAAAAGGAGGTAACGGTATGCTTGAATATATTGAAGCTTTTTTGCTTTATTTACAAGAGCTCAAACGCAAGATTTGTTGGGCGTTGGCTGTTACTGTCCTTTTGGTTATAGGTGCTGTTGTTATGTGGCAGGAGCTTGTTATAACCTATGTTGTGTGCGACGAAGAAGTTGTAACAGTCTGGTCCTTTACCGATAATACTGATTTGATTGTAGGCCGTTCAGGTGTAAAAGTCGGCGAAGAGAATACCGTTATCACAGATTATTTTGACGCAGAAATAAAAGACAGTGTTATAGTTGTTACAAGACCTCACGATGTGCTTATTTACGACGAGGACAAGCTCGTTAAGGTTGTAACTGTTTCCGGTACTGTAGGCGATGCAATTGAAAAGTCGGGAATCAAGCTCAAAGACGGTGACAAACTCAGTGTAGGTAAAAAGGTAACCGTTACGGAAAATATGAGAGTTGATATTTATCGGGCATTTACTGTTACGCTTATCAGTGACGGCAGAACACAGAAGCTCAGAACTACTGAGTGTACAGTTGTGGATTTTCTTAAAACTGCAGGTGTCAGAGTCGGCGCGGATGATATTGTTACACCTAAGCTAACTAAAAAGCTTAGGGAAAAGACAAAGGTTCAGGTAAAGAGGGTTACATATAAAGAAGTCAAAAAGACGGTGACCATCGAATATGAAACTGAAGTTAAGTATGATGACACTATGTATGAAGAGCAGGTAAAGGTTGAGCGCAAAGGTAAAAACGGCAAGCAGGTCAACTATTACAAAAAGAAATATATCGATGGCAAATATGACAGCAAAGAGCTTGTAAAGACCGAGGTTACAAAAGAACCTGTCAGCAAGATTGTTGTGTGGGGTTCAAAGCCGAGTCTTTACGGCGGCAACGTAGCAAAGCAGGTTATATCTGAGCTTACCCCGCCATTCAGAATTGATATGGACGAGAACAACAGACCCGTCAACTATAAGAAAAAGATAGTCGGCAAGGCTACGGCATATTGCACAGGCACCGTTACATCAACGGGAAGACGTGCTCAGCCGGGTGTGGTTGCCGTTGACCCGAGGGAGATACCCTACGGCTCGAAGCTTTATATTGTATCAAGCGACAATAGATATGTTTACGGCTATGCCATTGCAGGTGACACCGGCGGATTCATCTACAACAGTGACACGGTGGTAGACCTTTACATACGCGGTTACAATGCAGCCAAGCAGTTTGGCAGACGAAATGTTGAAATTTATGTGTTGGAGTAATAACAGCGAAGATCAGCGCATTATTGGTAACTTTTTGTGCGCCAGCAAAAAGTTACGCCACCGTGGCGTGCGGGGCGAAGCCCTGCCACAAGAAATATAAAAGTTAATGGGACGCGGGCGGAGCTCGCGTCTCTTTTGTTTTTATCCCGCCGACTATATTCCGAATAATTGTTGATTTTTTAACTGAATAGTGGTATGATGAAAATGCCATATAATCAAAGCGATGAGATATGTCATCGATATATGATAAACGAGATTTATGATGAAAAAGCTCATTAAAAAAATAGCAATATTTAAACTTGTGCTTGCAACTGTGTTCCTTTGCAGTTTATGGGTTACAGCGACTGATGGTACACAG
>JAZRDY010000039.1:0-3355 GCA_045660525.1 Acutalibacteraceae bacterium
AGGTTACCACATTGCCGCAACTGCCACAGGCAACAAAAGTGTTATAACCGCGTCTGTTAATTAGTAAAATGGACTGTTTACCGTTTTTGAGATTTTCATCAAGGCGCTCGAGCAACTCTGAACTGAGATTATATCTGTTGCCGCTTTGTCTTTCCTTCTTCATATCTACCATGCTTACTTGCGGTAAAACTGCATCACCATATCTTTTGTCAAGAATTTCAAGGGAATACTTGCCTCTTACCCCATTAGAGTAGCTTTCAACACTTGGAGTAGCTGAAGACAGCAAAAGAAGGGCGCCATGCTTATAAGCACGGAATTTGGCAACATCTTTTGTGTGATATCTTGGTGATGATTCTGATTTGTATGTGTGCTCCTGCTCTTCATCAATAACAATAAGACCGATATTATCAAAAGGCGCGAACACTGCCGAACGAGTGCCTACAACAATTTTTACTACGCCGTCTTTGACGCGTTTATATTCGTCTCGGCGCTCGCCTGCTGACAAAGCGCTGTGAAAAATCGCAATTTCACTGCCATATCTGCCTTTAAAAATAGCCATCATCTGAGGAGTAAGGGAAATCTCAGGCACCATAACAATAACCTGTCTGCCCTCTTTTATCACTTCATCAATAAGCGAAAGGAAAACTGAAGTTTTACCGCTGCCGGTGATACCGTAAAGAAGTGAAACTCCCCCACCTGAATGATATTTATCGAGCAAATTGCTGAATGCTTTTTGCTGATTATCAGTTAAAGATATAGCTTTCTTAGCATTATTATCAACTAACTGTGTTTCGGGAGTGCGATATACAGTTACATCTTCAATTTTAATATAATTTTTCTTAGAAAGTGTATTTATGACAGCTGATGTTACACCTGTAAAATAGCAGATTTCTTTAACACTGAGCTGACCCATATCCCATAAAAGATTCATTACATCTTCTTGTTTAGGGGTTAGCTTGATATTTTCTGCCTGCTCTTTTAAGATAAGAGCATTTGCGGTCTTAACAGAAGCATCATCCATAGTTTTCTCAGCTATGTAGCTTTTGATAACAAGATTTTTAAGCACAAGCTTATCAATAATTCCGCAGTCTTTGTTAAGTCCTAAAGCATTATAAATCTGACTTTTATCGGCAAAATCCTCTAAAGTGAGCATATAGTCATAGACCTGCTTTTCAATATCAGATAAATTATCAGCCTCAGATGTTGCAACAGCAAGATATTTTACATCGGTCTTGTATCCGTAACCTGCCGGGAACTGCACCTTAACAGCTTCATAGTAAGTGCAGAACGTTCTGTCTTTGAGAAACTCTGCAATATCAAGATTTTCAGCCGAAAAAAATGGTTTATCGTCGAGTACATTGATAATATCTTTATATCTGATATCGTCCTGCTTATCTGCAAAACCGAAGATAACTCCTTGCCGCTTAGCAATTTTGCTTCTGCCGAAAGGCACAAGAACTCTTGAGCCTTTTTTAGCTTTGCCTTTTAAATAATCAGGTATTGTATAACTGTAGAAAATGTCAAAATGATATGCAACATTTTCTACCGCAACTAAAGCAACAGACTGTTCCATATCATTTCACTTCCTTATAAAATAATCTTAGATGTTTCTGATTTCTTCGGGTTCGCTGATCTTGAGTTTGCCGTCAAGGAACTCTTCAAGAGCATATGAAACCTGCTTCTCTGTTCCGCACTTTTCGTTAAGAATGGGGTCTTCAGCGATAGTTCTTGCTCTCTTAGCAACTGCAATTACGAGTGAATATCTGCTGGTGTTGTTTTTGAGTAATTCTCTTAAATCGGGATTAAGCATTGTTGATTACCTCACTTAATTTATTTTTCATTTTATTTGTTTTTAATTTTTCCGCTTTGATAATTGTAATAATGTCTTCAACAGCCTCTTCAAGAACATCGTTTTCGACGATATAATCAAATTCTACAGCTCTTGCAAGTTCATCCTTAGCAATATCAAGACGTTTAATTATTGAGTCATTGTCATCAGTACCTCTGCCGCGAAGTCGCTTTTCAAGGATTTCAAATGACGGCGGTATAATAAAGATTGTGCAAGCATCAGGGAAAAGTCGCTTTACATTACCTGCACCCTGCACTTCGATTATAAGGATAACGGTTTTACCCTCATTAAGCAACTGTCTTACGGGGCCGGCAGGAGTGCCATAATAGTTGCTGCCGTATCGGGCGTACTCAAGCATCTCGCCCTGGTCAATTTTTTGTTCAAACTCTGTTTGTGTAACAAAGTAATAGTTGACGCCCTCTTTCTCACCGGGTCTCATGGCTCTTGTGGTCATAGAAACCGAAACAAAGGCATCGTCAGTTTTTTTGAGCACCTCAGCTATGATTGTATCTTTTCCACAACCTGATGGAGCCGACACAACAACCAGAACTCCTTGATTATTCATCAGCGCAATCCTCCTCACAGATATCTGCATCGGAATCAAGACGGTTGGCAACAGTCTCACACTGAAGATATGTAAGTATTACGTGGTCGCTATCCATAATCATAACTGCTCTTGTGCGTCTGCCTTGAGTAGCATCTATGAGTGTGCCTCTTTCTTTACATTCCTGAATAAGTCTTTTTATAGGCGCAGAATCAGGACTGACAATTGCAACGAGTCGCTGAGCGTTAATCATATTACCGAAGCCGATATTAATTAATTTCATTCCATTATCACCTTATTCAATATTCTGAACCTGTTCTCTTATTTTTTCGATCTCAGCTTTGATGTCGATTACTTTCTTGTCAATTTCAACATCCTGAGCCTTTGAGCCTATGGTATTTGCTTCACGATTGAACTCCTGAATAAGGAAGTCCATCTTTCTGCCGATTGCAACAGTGCTTTCCATAAACTCGTGCATCTGAGCAATGTGACTTCTGAGTCTGACAGTTTCTTCAGCAACAGCAATTTTATCAGCATAAATAGCAGCCTCTGTAAGAAGTCTCTGCTCGTCTACCTGAACGTCACCGAGTACACTCTTCATTCTTTCGAGAAGCTTTTCGTTATATTCTTTCACTGTCTCAGGCGAACGTTCTTCAATGAAAGATACATTTGAAAGAATTGTACCACATCTTGTAAGAATATCATCCTTAAGCTTTTCGCCCTCTTTTTCTCTCATTGCAACAAATGAAGCAATAGCTTTATCTGCAACTGCTTTCACAGCATTCCAGATTCTTTCTTCGTCAGCTTCACTTTTATGTATTGAGAAAATATCATGATATTTAGCAACAGATGAAACTGTAATATCATCAGGAAGATTATATCTTGCTGCGATTTCTTTAAGAGCCTCGATATAACCCGATGCAAGAGAATGATTAACATTTACTATACATTCATCAATTTCG
>JAZRDY010000040.1:0-4619 GCA_045660525.1 Acutalibacteraceae bacterium
GGTGACAGAGTTCTTCTCACAGGTATCATCTACACTTCAAGAGATGCCGGTCACAAGAGAATGTGCGAATCACTCGCTAAGGGTGAAGAGCTTCCCATCGACCCCATGAACGCAACAATCTACTATGTAGGTCCCACCCCCGCTAAACCCGGTACAGTTATCGGTTCAGCAGGTCCTACAACAAGCGGTAGAATGGACGCTTATGCACCTACAATGATGTCAGTTGGTGCAAGAGGTATGATCGGTAAAGGCGCAAGACTTCCCGAAGTTGTTGACGCTATGAAGAAGTACAGCGGTGTATACTTCGGTGCTATCGGCGGCGCAGGCGCACTTCTTGCAAAGTGCATCAAGTCAGCTAAGCTTATTGCTTATGAAGATTTAGGCGCAGAAGCACTCAGAGAGCTTTATGTTGAAGATATGCCTCTTATGGTTATCATCGACTCAGAGGGTAACAACCTTTACGAGCTCGGCAGACAAGAATATCTTGCAAGCAAGAAATAAGAACCTGACCCGTCGACGCATTGAAAATGCGGGACGGGTACCCCAGAACCTTGTTGCTTCGCAATAAAAAAAGTTTTGGTCAAGCTTTTACAAAAGCTTGTGGGGTGCGGGGCAAAGCCCTGCCACTCGATAAAACTTAAAATTTATGGTACGCGGATTAACATCCGCGTGCCTTTTTTGTCTTTACCCGCCGAGGAAAATATTTTTTCAGATTGATGAAAAGGCAGGGCAAGGGGCTCCGTGCAACCGCCAAAGGCGATTGCTGAGATTGCGAAGCACTCTCACACCGAACTTCGTTCGGTGACGGAGCCCCCCGTTTCCCTTTACATCAGACTTAAAAAAGGGACGGCCAATGGCCGCCCCCTACATAATTATCTGCTTATTTAATTTTAATAGTGAACCCCTCTTCAAATGTACCATCTAAAACGAGATAATAAACCGCACCAAACTGTGCACTGACTTCAACGGGCTTATCAATAATGTATTCGTTGCCGTTGAAATCAAGAATTGAAACTTGGAATTTAGTAGTGCCAAGACGTGATTTATCGTAGAGGTTGCTGCTTAACTTATCAAGTTCAAAGTCATATTCTCCGGGATTAACCTTGCTTTTTCCGAAGCTTAAGAAGTCTCTTTCAATGCCATAACCCATACTGAAATTGTCGCCCTCAAGCCAAGTCATACTAATAGCTTTAATATCTGACTCCTCACTGTTATTAAAGATTCGGAAGTATATTTTACCCCAACTATCACTAGCGAAAGACCATCGGTCGCCTTGCTGTGCATAGGGTAAATCTGCAAGACCTGTCATTCTCATAAGCTTTTGCAGTTCGTTTATATCATTATAGCACTTGCTTATATCATCACCGAAGTATTTATCTGCCTGCTTTCTTGTGGTTGTAAGCTGGCATTTTTTATCATCCCCATCAGAGTTAAAAATCTCATATTCAAAGGTAACTTCACCTAAGTTTTCTACGATAGAGAGAAGAACATAAGCATATTTTTGCATAAGTGATTCTTTTTCTTCAACCTGTTCAGGCAAAATTCTATCATAGAGAGTCATTTTCCACACATAAGGCTCTTCTATTGTCTGCAGAGAATGTTCGAGATTACCTACATATTCATATATTCCAAGTGTTGTAGCAACATCTATAATTCCAGCTAAATATCCCACATATCTCTGTTTCTCTGCAAAAACTTCAGATGTTATATCAGATATATGTTCACCGTCTTCCCATATTATTTCACCGAGAATTTTTATGCGTTTTACATTTGAATATCTTATTTCTTTGGTGACAGATTCCCTGTTATCAAATGGACTTGCTTTTCTCCTGCCGATGTTAATATCCAAGCTCTCTCCATCTTTTTCAATTGCAGGTTCGATATAAGTAATCACTTCTGCTGTTGTTGTCGGAATAGCAGTAAAGATAAATTTGTCACCATCTACTTCAAGATTATATAACACTTCATCTTCTGTAAAATGTCCTCTCTCTGTGTATGGTAAGATACAGATTATAAATGAAACTACAAGTATGACAGCTATAACACTTATCAGCTTTGTTCTGATGTTCTTTCGTCTGTTCTTTTTAAGAAAGTCTATCTCTTTCTTTTCGTGCTCGATTTTGTCCTCACTGCAAGGCTCTTTAATATTATCGAGCTTAGCTTTGCATTTGCCACACTGTGACAGATGCTCTCTCACAGCCTTGTTGGTCACTTCACTCGTAAGTCCGTCTATGTATGATGGCATTAAATCTTCTACTATTTCGCAAGTAAGATTGTTTTTCATATCTCTTCAAGCTCCTTTCTCAGCTTTTCTTTACCTCTGTAAAATGTAACTCTTGCCCAGTTTTCGCTCTTGCCTAAGATGTCACCTATCTCCTTAAAGGACAGATTGCCGAAAATCCTCAGATACAGAATCTCTCGGTAAGGCTCGGGGCATAAATGCAGTTTTCTCAGGAGTTCCACTCGGTTTTCATAAGCCACTGCATCATCTTCCGCTGACGGCGATACAGCATCGTAGCTCTCTATCTCGGCAGTGTTCGGGTGCTTGCGTTGGTAGGATAAAAACTGATTTTTAGCTATTGCACATAGCCACGTGGATATATGGCAACTGCCGTCGAATCGGTTGATGCTTTTAATTGCCTGATAAAAGGTCTCCTGAGTCAGCTCTTCGGCAAGGTCGTCGTTTCTGCAAAGGCTAAGTAGATATTTATAGACCGTAAGGGCATAGCTTTGATATATGTCATCCATGGACTGCATTTTCTCATCTCCTTTCCCTTCGTTCTGTATGTTAATGCTAAAATGTGCTGTTTTGTTACAAGCTTTGCGAAAAATTTATATTTTTATTATATACCTCGCTTTTATTAAAAGCAATACAATTGCAATTATGAAAATATAATGCTATAATCAAATTAAACAAAACAAAAGGAGATACAATATGAAATACATCAAGACTTTTTCAGACGAATGCGAAGTTTCTCAGGTGGCTCTTGGCTGTATGAGAATAGGCGATAAAACCGATAAGGAAATGGATTTCTATCTTAATAATGCAGTTGAACTAGGCATCAACTACTTCGACCACGCTGATATTTACGGCAGAGGCAAGTGCGAAGAGGTTTTCGGCGCGGCACTTAAGAGAAATCCCACACTCAGAGATAAAATCTATATCCAGACTAAATGCTCAATCGTACCTGGCAGTATGTACGATTTCTCCAAGGAGCATATAATTTCAGCCGTTGACGGTTCACTTAAAAGACTCGGTGTTGACTGTGTCGATGTGCTCCTTCTTCACAGACCTGACCTTCTTATGGAACCCGCTGAGGTTGCAGAAGCATTCGACGAACTCGAAGCAAAGGGCAAGGTCAAGGCTTTCGGTGTGTCAAACCACAGTGCACTTCAGATAGAACTTCTTCAGAGAGAGGTCAAGCAGAAGCTTTCTATCAATCAGATGCAACTGAGCATCACAAACGCAAATATGATCGCAAGTGGCGCTAATGTTAATCTTCCCTGCGAAGACGGTGTAAACTATGACGGCTATCTGCGTGATTATTGCAGACTCAAGGGTATTACTATTCAGCCTTGGTCACCTTTGCAGTATGGCTTTATTGCAGGCAACTTTGTTGATAATAAAAAATATAAGAGTCTTAATAAGGTTATTGATGAGCTTGCTGAAAAATACGGTCTTACCGCAACGGGTATGGCTATTGCGTGGCTTATGCGCCTGCCCGAAAAGATGCAGCCTATTGTGGGCAGTACAAACCCTGACAGAATCAAAGCTGTTGCAGAGGCTGCCGATGTGACTATCTCACGCGAGGATTGGTACAGAATCTACCGTGAGGCAGGCTACAGACTTCCCTAATAAATCCTTACGATTTTCTTAAGTATCGCTCTGCGCTCTTGATTTTGAGGCAGAGCGATGTTAAACTTATAGCAGAAAATCAGGAGGTGCTGATATGAAAAAGGCAGTTAAAATTCTCAGCATTGTCGCAGGCGGACTTCTTCTTGCCAATGCAGCGCTGTTGCTTGTTATTTCAAATCTCAATATAGGTATGATTCCCGTGGCGGGTCTCGGTGCAGTGCTTGTTGCATATGGCGTATTTTTTGATAAACTTCCCTGCAAAAAGATAATAAGTGCAGTGCTAGCTTTTGGCCTTGTTGTCGTTATTTCATTCGGTTCCTTTCTCGCCATTTACGGCGGTCAGGACACTGCCGATTACACAGAGCAGACAGTTATAGTTTTAGGTTGCGGAATAAGGGGAGAAAGAGTCAGTGTGGGTCTTGCAAAAAGGCTCAATAAGGCGGCAGAGTACCACGAGAAGAACCCAGAGGCGATGATAATTGTTTCAGGCGGTCAGGGACCTCAGGAGGATATCAGCGAGGCTCTTGCTATGAAGAGGTATCTCGTGGAAAAGGGCATACCCGAGGAGAAAATCATAATGGAAGACAGGTCGACCTCGACGATTACAAATTTCCGTTTTTCACGCGAAATAATGGAAAAAGAGGGGATGAGCCTTGATTCGGTGGTATTTGTGACCAATGCATATCACGTTTATCGTGCAGCATCCTATGCTAAAGTTGTGGGCTTTGCTGAGGTGACACATCTCGGTACGGACATTATTTGG
>JAZRDY010000041.1:0-2557 GCA_045660525.1 Acutalibacteraceae bacterium
CAAGAAATTGATATAAATGAGTCAAAATTTTTAAGGAAAACATTATAAATTAGATATATTATGTTATTAAAAGAGATATTAAAGGGATGGTGTATATGAAGAATGTTATAAAAGTTATCATTGCTGTAGTTCTTGCAGTGATAATTGGTGTGGGCGGTTTTGTAATTTATAAAAACTCACAGGGCATTTCCTATGACATTTCATCAGTTGAAGAAGTACAGAATGATATTGAAATCATTTCTGAAGCTGAAGACGGTGTTACAATAAAAAAGAAAAGCGACAGCGACTTTAAAGTGCTGATGTTTACGGACACACACCTTAACGGCAAAAAAGAAACAGATATTCAGACTGTTTCGTACATTGTCAAGAACATAACTGAGCAGAAGCCCGACCTTGTTATTTTTGGTGGCGACAACGTATCCTCCGGTTTCAACAAAAAAAGAAACAACGAATTCGCTCAGCTTATGGAAAGGCTCGGTGTTTATTGGGCGGCTGTTCTCGGTAATCACGAAGGTGACGGTCTGTTCGCCGTTTCAAGAGAAGAAAATATTGAAATTTTTTCTTCTTACGATCACTGTCTTATGCGCAACGGTGCAAAAGATATTGACGGCAACGGAAACTACACCATCAACATTCTCGGCAACGACAATAAAATCCGACAGGTATTCTTTTTTATGGATTCGGGCAGTTATATGACGGATGAATCCAAAAAAGAATACGGCGTTACAAAAGACGGTGAAGTTTACGACGGTGTTAAAACCTCTCAGGTTGAATGGTACAAAAGCAAACACGATTCGCTCACTGCAGAATACGGTGAATTTAAATCCGTAATGGTTGTCCATATTCCTCCTTACCAGGCAGAAAAAGAATACAGCGAAGGTGATTTTCTTTACGGTGAAAAGAGAGAGGGCGTCTGCGAATCGGGATTTGATTCGGGTATTCTTGATGCAATGATAGAAAAAGGCAGTGCGCAGGCAGTTTACTTCGGACACGACCATGTCAACAATTTCGGCGTAATGTATAAAAACATTCTTCTTTCTTATATCCAGCCGTCAGGCTACGGTGTTTATAATATGCAAAGTAAGTTCGATGCACCCGAAAATGAGTGGATTCAGGGAGCTACTCTTATCAATATAAAGGCAGACGGCACCTTTACTGCCGAAAGAATATATAACCACAGTTAAACTTTGTCCAACTCTAAAAAAATCTAAGGAGAAAATCATATGGGTAAGTTAAAAGACAAGTATCTGGAACTGAAAAACAACCCCGACGTTGCACTCAAAGAACAGGTCGGCTACGTTTCGGGCGTATTCGGCAACTGTATGGGTCAGGATTCGGTCAGCACATATACCGACCAGTTTATGCGTGACTATATGGGTCTTAAGTCTCATCACCTGCTCACGATGAAATCTGTTACAACCGGTGTCAATATATTTATTGCTCCGATTGTCGGTGCACTTCTGGATAACAACCACTCAACAAAAGGTAATGCAAGACGCTTTATGATGGCTTCCGCCATCCCCTTTACTCTTTCTTCAATTCTTCTTTTTGTCGTACCTTCATCTTCCATCACATTTAATGTCGTCTGGAGTTTCCTGCTGTATCTGCTTTTCAACATTGCGGACACATTTTTTGACGTTGCACTGTCAACGCTTTCGGTGCGTATGACACCCAACGCAAAATCCCGAAAGAATTTCTACACTATAGCACAGCTTGCATCTACCCTCGGCTCAATGCTGCCGGGCGGTATGGTGCCCATCATAATCGAGCTTCAGGGCAACGATTATGCAAAAGAAAAATGGGCTTTCTTCACGGTTGCGCTTTTCTTCGGCATACTCGGTATGTTCACTATGCTTGTGCCCTGTATCACCCTTAAAGAGCGCAATATGGTATTGCCGCCCAGAGAAAAAGAAAAGAAAGTCAAAATTGACTACAAACTTATCCTGCTCAACAGACCGCTTCTTCTGCTGTGTCTGAGCCAGGTTATAGAGTCTGTAAGACAGGTGTGCTACAGCTCACTCCCCTTCTTCTACAAACACACACTTAACCGCTACGGTATGAAAACCTACGTTGAAATGGGCAGCTCCGCACTTTCTTACGCCGGTCTTCTTTCCGTACCTTTTGTCGGCAAAAAGCGTTCATCCAGAGATATTGTTGTATGGGGTTATCTCCACACAGGTATATGCTATCTTCTTCTTTTAATCTTCGGCTATAAGCATCTGTGGTTAGTCGGTATTCTTATAGCGCTCGGCGGTATGCCCAATGCAGCTATGAGTGCAGCAAGAAGAATTCTTCTTGCAGACTCCACCGACTATATGGAGTGGAAAAGCTACCGGAAGTACGGTGCTGCACAGCGTAACGAAGGTATGGTTTTCGCCTTCAGCACTATGGTTTCCCGTATTTCAACCCTTTGGAAAGAGCTTCTTGTCAACACAGGCTTTGCACTCATCGGTTATCAGAGTGCAGTTTCAATCAACGGTGTTATGACTGAAGTTGTACAGACACAGCAGACTCTCCACGGCATATTCCTGCTTGTTGCAATCCCGGGCATAATCGG
>JAZRDY010000042.1:0-12269 GCA_045660525.1 Acutalibacteraceae bacterium
TTGGGCGCATTCGACTAAACGCCACAACACAGCAGGTATGTACTATGCCCATACAAAAGATTTCCGCACAATTACAACTCCTAAGCCTCTTTATTGCAGATATTGTCAGACAATCGACGGTGATATCATCTACAACGAAGCCGAAAAGCTCTATTATCTTTATTTCAAATATGAAGAGAATCAAACCATTGCTTATGTTACAAGTGAAAGTGTAAGCGGACCATATGAAGATAAGCCGGTTGAAGTATCTCTCGCTCCATCGGGAGTTGAGGGTAGTGAGATGTATAAAATCTACGGTACAGATAAATGGGTGATGATTATGGATGAATACGGCAAAGGCAGATTTTTTATGCAGGAAACCGAAGATTTTCACAACTTCAAGCCTGTCAGCGACTATGATATGAATTTCGGCCCCCGTCACGGCAGTGTCACAGCAATCACCGATGAAGAATATCAAAGACTTATAAATCACTTTGCCAAATAATAAATAAAACCGTCTCATATGAGGCGGTTTCGATTTTATATAATTGATAAAATATTTTCTTTTTTGAAGGCAGGGTTATCAAAAACCATATTATATATGCTTTCAAGATTTTCTTCACTGTATTCCGTTTCTTTGGAATAGTTTTTGGCGAGGACACTGCAAAGCTTTTCGTCAAGTGTTTCTCCCGAAAGGATAGTTTTTTTATACATCAGCTTAATCATAGCTACACTTATTGCCATAAAAATAACCTTTGATAAAATCTCTTCGTCATAAACGCCCTTGAGGAAATATCTCCATATGTAATAGACGGCTATATTTTTAAGATATAAATCAACATCGTCGTTTTCGAGAGTTGTTTCTTTCAATCCGTCTGCTGAATCAATGAGATTTTGCAGATATTTCTGCCAGTTGTCATCAATAGGTTCAAGCTTGGTGAATGCATCAAGAAAGCCTTTTATATCTGCGGTTGATTTTTCGGCAGTGTACTCAGTTCTGATCTGAACTTTATCAAACTGATAATTGTCCATCATAAACTGGATTTCAAAGGCATAATTAACTACAGCGCCGATGCGTTCTTTTAAAGTAAAGCGGTTGTTTTCGAGGGCGCCGATGATTTCGCCTCTGGCAAAGGTAAGCATATCATAGAGTTCTTCTTCATAGTCGTTGCATCCTTTATCATCGCAGACGGTTTCATAGGTGCTGAATTTTTCTTTGTTTGTTACAATAATTCTTGCAGCTTCTTCGCAGCAAAGACCGATGCCGCCTTCTTTTATGTCTGCAAACCACTCAAAATATCTCGGGTGGTCGCGGCAAATCTGACAAAGTTTGTGCTCGCCGAGATTTATAATGATATCGCAAAGATTCTGATTGTTCAAAAACGGACATCTTTCGTTTTTGAGAATGAATGACGGCTCTTCGAAGTCGGATATGTTGCATTTAAGCCGCTTGCCAAAATCTCCGCCGACAGATTTATAGTACTCTGCCGTAGTAGGGTCGATATTGATTTCCCAACCGATGCAGCAGTTATCACGGCACTTATCTGCAATGCATTGAAAGTTTTTGCAATATGAGGGCATTTTTATAATCATAATAATCACCTGTAATTGATATATTTATAATTTTAACATAGGTTATGTTATTTGAAAAGGGTGATTTTAGTAATTTGTTTTCATAAACCTAAGTTTTAAAAGAGAAATTTTGTCAACAATAGTATTGAAAAAACAAAACAATTATTATATAATGATGCACGAAAATACAATAGCAGGAGGTTATATATGAAAAAGTTATGTAAATACAGCCTTTTATTTGTGATTGCAGTTGTTGTTTTTTGCCTTAGTGTAATCAGTGCAAGTGCTGCCGGAGTAAAAAGCAATTCAGCAGATACTATCGGTACTGTTATGGCTAAAAAGGCATATGAGGTAACAGTAACCGGCGAAAGCATCAATCTTGTAAAAAACAACAAGATGCATCTTACTGCTGAAATTGAAAATCTTAAAACTCAGCCTGTTTTCACCTGGACATCATCAGATGAAAAAGTTGCAACAGTTGACGAAAACGGTGTTGTTAAAGGTAAGTCTGTAGGCAGAGCGCTTATTACTGCTTCAGCTGAAGTTGCCGGTCAGACAGTTGAGGGTTATTACAGCATTAATGTAGTAACAAGTCAAAATTTCGTCAAAAGCTTTTTAGAGGGAAATCAGATTGCAAGCTACCAGTATAGCTATGTAGATGACTACTTCTATACCGACGATAAGGAATGTTGGCAGGATACCTTCGGTTATGCAAGAATTTATGACCTTATGGCTCCTTATGTTGTTTTGGAATATGACTACACAAGAGTTTTCTTCAACTATGAAGACAGAGATTTTATGATACAGCTCTGGAAGGGTCAGTACGGCTACGTTTTCTATGGTGCTGAAATCGGCATTTATACTAAAGACCCCTCAGAAAAAGAAGTTGGTATGCTGACATTCTACGGCAAGGCTGAAGAAGAATATTGGCCCACAATGGAAATGACTCTTTATCATCAGAAGCTTAACGGTGAATGGGTGAGAGAGTTTACAAGAGAATATGACAAATATTGGTGGTGCACAGGCTTTAAGCTCGGTCACCTGAGAGATGTGGAGCCTGCTGATGAGCTCAGAATGGTCAGCAAGATTACATTTAAAGATGCAAAGATGGCTAAACAGTTCGCACTCGGACTTAAAGAGTGCGGTCTCACAAGAGCTAAAAACGCCAACTCTCTTGAAAATGACAATTACTACAGAGTTAAAGATACTGTTTATGTTCGTTGGCAGAATATCTCAGAGGCTGAAAACACAATGCCATTAAAGGTGTCTGCTGCAGCATTGTTCGGTTTCAACTTCCTTGCTATCATTATGGCAGGTCTTATGATGATGGGTATGGGCTCTCTTGCAATGGGTCTGTTATTTATCCTTTAATATGTTTTTTACAGCTTCGATTCAGATGAGTCGAAGCTGTGTTTTATTATAAAACTAAAACGGCAACCGCTGAAAAGAAGTTGCCGTTTGATATTATTAAAGGAATTTATATTTGCCGTAAAATTCTTTGTATCTTTCGATTGCTTCGTCGATTATTCTTTCTGCTTCTTCTCTGCCTTTGGCTTCGTCGATAACGGTTGTTTTGTTTTCGAGGGTTTTATATACTGAGAAGAAGTGAGTCATCTCGTCAAAGATATGCTTGGGAAGCTGTGAAATATCTGTATATCCGTTGTATGTGGGGTCGCCTGCGTGGATGGCAATAATCTTATCGTCGGCAGCACCGCTGTCAAGCATTGTGATAACGCCGATGGGGTAACACTCAGCGAGTACCATTGAGTCGATTTTTTCTGAACAGAGCACAAGTACATCAAGTGGGTCGTTGTCGGCGGCGTATGTCAGAGGAATGAAGCCGTAGTTTGCAGGGTAGTGAGTTGATGTGTGCAGTACTCTGTCGAGGCGGAGAAGACCAGTCTTTTTATCAAACTCATATTTCATTTTGCTGCCTTTGCTGATTTCGATTACAGCATCAAAGGCCTTGGTTGAAACTCTGTCAGCGCTTATATCGTGCCATATATTCATAGTTATTGCCTCCGTTTAATTATTTTTAAGATTACAAAAAAATGATAACATATAAGAGGGTAAAAATCAATAAAAACTTTTTTCCTTTTATGTATTGACAACAGAAATGTTTTGTGATATCATACATAGGCTAAATCCAATTGCGCTGTTAGCTCAGCTGGATAGAGTGTCTGGCTACGGACCAGAAGGTCAGGGGTTCGAATCCCTTACAGCGCGCCATAGAAAATGAGGTCACACGAGAGTGTGACCCTTTTCTTTTTTATGAAACTTTCAAAAAGGATGCGAACTGACAAGGGATTCGAACAAGGAGGGAGAAATCCGCGAGGATTTCGGAAGAAAACAGTCCGGAGGACTGTTTTCGCCGACGTGGCAACGAGCGAAGCGAGGCGATAGGCGCGGGAGCGCCGGACTGAAATCCCTTACAGCGCGCCATAGAAAATGAGGTCACACGAGAGTGTGACCCTTTTCTTTTTTATGAAGCTTTCAATCTCACCTTAGCAACAAATTGTTGCTTTACATTTTATTGTCTTTAAGCTATATTTTAACTACAAGGAATAGATATAAAATATAAAGGTGGTGTTTTCATGGATAAGTTAGATAAAGTCTCAAAAGCTCTTTCAAGAACCGACATTATTCTTTGTTCTTTCACCCTCGCGATTTCTTTTATATTTCCATTTTTGGTCAACAAACCGGATTTCAGAATTCTGTTTTCATCAGGATTTATGTATTGGACAGTTATTTTGTTTTTTGCACTTTCCTTAATCGCTATTGTGCTTTTTGCAACCGTGTTAATTATCCGCACCATTTATCACAAAAAGATAATAATGGATAAATGCATAATCCTTACTCATATAGTCAATCTGATTTTCGTTGCTTCGTTAATCATTTTTATCTACGAGAATGATTTAGGATTTATTTTCGCATAAGTAAGTTGTCAACTAAAAACTTGATACATAAAGAAAAACCATAGAGAATTTACTCTATGGTTTTATCATCGTTCACACTCCATACCCACCATCAACACTGATGATCTGACCCGTAATGAACTCCGCTTTGTCACTTGACAGGAATACTCCAAGTGGTGCGATATCTTCAGGTGTGCCCTTTCTGCCGACGGGTGTTGCCTCAACGATTTCCGTTACACTTTCCTCGTCGATGGCGCTGTTCATTTTAGTGTCAATATACCCGGGAGCTATGCAGTTTACAGTGATACCGCTGGGACCTACCTCTTTAGCAAGAGCCTTAGTAAAACCGATAAGTGCCGACTTGCTGGCGCTGTAGTGTACCTCGCAGGACGCACCTGCGATGCCCCACATAGAAGATATATTTATGATTCTGCCCCACTGGTTTTTTATCATCGAGGGCAGGATTTCTTTTGTCAGAGCCATTGCACTCATAATGTTAATGTCGAAAAGCTCCTTGACCTTTCTGTCATCTGCAAGCTGAAAAAGTGTGAGATATGCCATGCCTGCATTGTTGACAAGCACATCAATCTTGTCGAAAGTTTTAAGTGCAGTTTCTGCAAGAGTTTTAACCTCGTCGTTGTTTTTTAGGTCAGCTTTTATGAGTACGGCTTTGCTGTTGTAGTTTTCTTCGAGCTCTGCCTTTAATCTGAGGGCGGACTCTTCCGAGGAATTATAATGGATAGCCACATCATAACCCGCTTTTGCAAACTCACGACACAGAGCCTCACCGATACCACCGCTTGCACCTGTTATAAGAACACTTTTATTCATATTTCACCTCTTATTTGCCTACACAGAACTGTGAGAAGACTTCATCAACAACAGTTTCTTTTGCTTTTTTGCCTGTCAGCTCCTGAAGTTTGTCGATGGCACTGTCGATGCAGACATTTACCGCATCCATAGTGATGCCGATTTCCAGTGCAGTGAGAGCTTCGTTTACACTCTCGAGGGCACCGATGGTACTCGTGCGCTGACGCTCGGTTGTGAGCATAGCCTTTGAGGTATCAATTTTATCTGTACCCAGTACGCGCTCAATGGCTTTGGTCAGGTCGTCTTCGCCGTCGTGAGACATGGCACTGATGAAAACTGTTTCGGCAAAGTTGTTTTTGATGTATTCTATATCGGTATTTGAGGGCAGGTCGGTTTTGTTGACAATGGCAATAACGTCTCTGCCTTTGCAAAGCTCAAAGATTTCTCTGTCACTATTATCAAGGGGAGCTGAGCCGTCGAATACCGCAAGAATAAGACCTGCTCTTTCAATTCGGGTTCTTGCTAAATCAACGCCGATGCTTTCAACTATATCCGCACTTTCTCTGATACCTGCAGTGTCAGCAAGACGAAGAATAACACTGCCTACGCGGACGGTCTCTTCAACAACGTCTCGTGTTGTACCTGCAATATTTGTTACGATTGAACGGCTGAAGCCTGAAAGCATATTCATAAGAGCAGACTTGCCTACATTGGGCTTGCCGACAATAGCTGTGTCAACGCCGCTTGTGAGAGCCTTGCCTGCATCAAACTTCGAAAGAAGTGCAGTCAGCTGACCTTTGACTTCGGTGAGAATTTCTTCGAGATTGTCGTTGCTGATTTCGGGAATCTCTTCATCGGGGTAGTCTACCCAGGCTGCCATATGGGCAGATGCGGAAATAAGTTTGGCGCAAAGCTCGTCGGTCTTTCTGCTGAGGGCTCCGTCAAGAGCTGTCATTGCAGCTTTCATTCCCTGCTGTCCCTGAGCACCGATGAGTGACATAACAGCTTCTGCTTCTGATAAATCTATCTTTCCGTTGAGAAATGCTCTTTTTGTAAATTCGCCTGCTTCGGCAGCTCTTGCACCTGCTGAAAGTACAGCACGAAGCACCTGGTTGGTGACAAACACACCGCCGTGGCAGGAAATTTCAACTGTGTCTTCGCCTGTATAGCTTTTAGGTGCGCGGAAAACGAGAGCTACACCCTCATCGATGTCTTCACCGTCGAGGTGCACTCTGCCGTGAGCGGCAGTGTACCCTTTGAGACTTGAAAGCTTTTTGCCTGAAGTTGCATTGAAAGCTCTGTCGGCAACGGCAATTGCATCGTCACCTGATATTCTGATTACACCTATACCGCCGGCTGCGACGGGGGTGGAAATTGCAGCTATTGTATCTGACATGGTCATCACCTCACAAAATCTATTGGCATTATACAATATTAATACTTATTTTGCAAGGGGATGAAAATTTGCAGCGGGCGGTGGGGGCTCCGTCACCGTAAACGGTGCGAGGATGCTGCAGGCATCCTCGGAAAGCACCAAAGGTGCTTTCACGGAGCCCCCTTTGCTCTGCGTGAAAGGTTTTATTGACCCAGATCAAATTTATCCCGATGCTTTGGATGCTTTTTTCTTGACAAAACTCCGTATAAATGGTATAGTTGTCTCGACTATATAAATAATTAATTCCCGATAAAGAAAGAGGAAAATCTAATGGCAAGATATACAAAAGAGGACATTATCCGCATAACCAAAGAAGAAAATGTTGACTTTATCTGTTTGCAGTTCACCGATATTCTCGGCACACTCAAAAGTGTAAGCATAACAGCAAGCCAGCTTGAAAAGGCTCTCGGTAACGGCTGTATGTTTGACGGCTCATCAATTGACGGATTTGTAAGAATTGAAGAAAGCGATATGAGACTTCATCCCGATCTTGACTCTTTTGTCATTCTTCCTTGGGATGAGACCTCAGGCAAAACTGCAAGACTTATCTGTGATGTTTATAATGCTGACGGTACTCCCTTTGAAGGAGACCCCCGTTATGTGCTCAGAAGAGCTATCAAAAAAGCGGCTGATATGGGTTACACCTGCAACATCGGTCCCGAGTGCGAGTTTTTCCTTTTCCATCTCGACGAGCACGGCAAACCCACCACAGAAACATATGACCACGGCGGTTACTTTGATTTAGGCCCCGTTGACAGAGGTGAGAGATGCCGCAAGGATATCTGCCTTTGCCTTGAAAAGATGGGCTTTGAAATTGAAGCATCACACCACGAAAACGCAATTGCTCAGCACGAAATCGACTTCAAATATGACGAAGTGCTCAGAACAGCTGACAATGTTATGACTTTCAAATATGTTGTTAAGAATCTTGCTAATCAGCACGGACTTTATGCAACCTTTATGCCTAAGCCTATTTACGGCATCTGCGGTTCAGGTATGCATATAAACCTTTCACTCTTCAATGGCAATGAAAATGTATTCTGTGATACAAACGATGCTGCAGGTCTGAGTGAAGTTGCATACAACTTCATCGCAGGTGTAATGCACCACATCAAAGCTATCACTGTAATTACCAATCCTATTGTTAATTCATATAAGAGACTTGTTCCCGGTTATGAGGCTCCCGTTTATATTGCATGGTCTGCTAAAAACAGAAGTCCTCTTGTTCGTATTCCCACAGCAAGAGGCACAGGCACAAGAATCGAGCTTCGCAATCCTGACCCTGCAGCAAACCCCTATCTTGTTATGGCTGCAGTGCTTCAGGCAGGTCTTGACGGTATTGAAAAGGGTATGACTCCTCCGTCACCTAAAGATTCAAACATCTTCCACCTTACTCCCGATGAGAGAAAGGCTGAGGGTATCCATTCACTTCCTAAGACTCTCTATGATGCAATCAGAGAGTTCAAATACAGCGACTTTGCAAAGATGGCAGTGGGCGAACACGTACACGGTAAATATATCGAAGCAAAGATGGAAGAGTGGAAAGAATACAGCACAAGAGTTTCTCAGTGGGAAATCGATAAGTATTTAGGTAAATATTAATTCATTCAGGGCAAGAAAACAAATCTTGCCCTGTTTTACCCCGGAAATAAGGAGAAAGTAAAAAATACTATGAGTTTTGAAATCAATCCCTATGCTTATAAGAGTATTTTCGCAGTACCTACAAGTGTAGTTGACGATAATATAAGACTTGCAAGTGTTTTGCAGCTGAAAGTGCTTTTGTATATGCTTCGCCACAGCGATAAAGATGTAAACGGTGAAGATGTATCAATGGCCCTTTCTATAGATAAGGCTGATGCAGAAGATGCTATGATCTTCTGGCAGGAAAGAGGCTTGCTTATAAAGTCTGATGAAACAGCAAAGCCAATTCTTCATATAGAGGCGACAACCGATATTATAATCGAAAAAACAGAAGAATCCGAGCCGGTGCAGAAAAAAGTCAGTGATATACCTATTTCAAGACCAAGTCACGAGCAGATTGCAACACGACTTCAGGAGTGCAAAGAATTCTCGGGACTTTTTGCAGAGGCTCAGGCGGCTCTCGGCAAAACTATCGGATATGACGGTCAGTCTGTGCTTATTATGATGCACGACAGCTACGGTCTGCCCTTTGAAGTTATACTTATGGCAGTGGAATATTCTGTGTCACAGCAGAAGACAGGTTTTTCTTCAATTGCCAAGTTGGGTAAGCTCTGGAGTGAACAAGGCATAGATACTTTAGAAGGTGCTATGGAATATATTGAAGAACACAATGTTGTTAACGAAACCTGGAATAAACTTCGTTCTTTGACTGATATTACAAACCGTGTTCCCACATCAAAGCAGAGAGGTTATCTCGTTGCCTGGGTCAAGGAATACGGCTATGATGAAAACATTATATATTATGCTTATGAAGAATCCATTGACCGCACAGGTAAAATGAGTATGCCTTATATGGATAAGATTATCAGAAACTGGTATGAAAAAGGCGTCAAGACTCCTATGGATATCCAAAGAGAAAAAGCTAAGTGGCAGGAAGAAAGAGATAAAAAACTTCCGCAGAAAAATGCCAACAAGCAAAAAACTCCTGCACTGCTTCAGGATGAACCCTCATATGATGTTAGTGCTTTCACAAAAAAGGCAATCGGTCTTAAGTATAATAAAAACACTAAATAAGAAGGTGAAAATATGTCATACAAAAAAAGTGTGTATATAAAAGCCAAAGAAATACTAGCTCAAAGAAAGGCGACTGCTGAAAGAGAAGCTGAAGTGAGACACTCGGCGGCAGTTGTACTTTGCCCGGAGATATTAAATATAGAAAGAGAAATGGCGTCTCACGGTGCCGATGTTGTAAAAGCTGTAGGTATGGGCGCTGATCTTGATGAGTACATCAAAAATCTTGCTATTGCTAATCTCAAGGCTCAGGCAAAGAGAAAAGAGCTTCTCAAAAGTGCAGGTTTCCCCGAAGATTATCTCGATATTAAATATACCTGCGACATCTGCAAAGACACAGGCTATAACAAAGAATTTTATTGTCAGTGCTACAGAAAACTTATAAGAGATGTTGCAAGAGAAAACCTCGGTGTTAACTCACCTCTAAAAAAATGCACATTTGACTCTTTCCGTGTTGACAGGTACCCTGATGTTATTGACAGTGTTATCGGTATCAATCAGCGCGAGCATATGAAAAACACATATGAATATTGCAAGGATTATGCAGAAAACTTTACCACTGACTCGCAGGGCTTGTTTATGTACGGCAAGACAGGTCTTGGTAAGACGCATCTTTCACTTGCAATTGCCAACGAAGTTATAAACAGAGGATACGATGTTTATTACGGCAGTGTACAGTCTATAATGGATAAGCTTGAAGCTGAGCACTTCGGCAGATTGCCTCGCGAAGATAGCATCAAGGATGATATACTTGATTGCGACCTTCTTATTATAGACGACCTTGGCACGGAGTTTTCCACTCAGTTTACCAATGCTGAGCTTTACAATATTATAAACAGCAGAATTCTCGCGTCCTTGCCGACAATAATCAGCACCAACCTTTCTATTGAAGAAGTGGGAGAGAGATATTCTCACAGAGTTGCATCCAGAATTATAGGCAGCGCTATGGCGATTTATTTCTGCGGCAAAGACATCAGACAAATGGAATAACAAAAGTTTTGGTCAAGTTTTTTCAAAAGTTTGTGGGGTGCGGGGCAAAGCCCTGCCACAAGAAAAAGATATTAAGGCGACTCGAAAGGGTCGCTTTTTTAATATTAATTATGAGTTGTCGGCGAAGAGATTGATAACTGCTATACTATATTATAGTGTAACGCGCCACACCTAAGGTGAGTCGGTGAGGTTAATCCCGCCACGTGAGGTTAGCGGTAGGCGGCTCCACAGCTGAGCTTTGCTCAGCCCAAGGACGCTGCGCGCCCTTGCAAATCGCTTTGCGATTTGGCGGAGCCGCCTGCAACGATACTCTAAAAAATTTAGTTGTTTTTAAAGTATGTTATGGTATAATTCTATAAAATATAATTATGATAAAACTGTTGCGGTTAAATCAAGGGGAGTTAAAATGGAAATTGATTTGATAATCAGAAAATCAATAGAAAAGAATTTAGGTTTATCGGTGCTGAGTATTTCCCGTGTGGGTAACGGCGCAAGCGGTACGGTGTATTGTGTGAATTGTACAGGTGGGACGGAAACAATTGCCGTGAAAGTAAGTGAGCATCCTGAGCTTATGGAGCAGGAGTATGAAATGCTGTCTTTCCTGCAGAAGAACACCAAAAGCAAAATTCCGAAAGCATACTTCTTTGATAGAATTGAAGATGCAGGTGTGATAGCTATGGAATACATAAACGGCGTGAGCGGTATTAATAAATCTCTTAAATTCAGATTTGGGAAAAAACATCTCGCTGAAAGTATAGTAGATAATCTGTTAGTTATACAGCAGGCACATAATGATAAGTTCGGCCCATATAATAATGCTACATATGACACCTGGCAAGAATACTATAAAGAATTTGCAGATGAAATTTATAAGTTTTCAAAACTTATGCATTCTGAAAACAAGTTGGATGATATCATTATGAAAGCTGTTGAATTATCTTTTGAAAACTTTGATAAAATTTTCTGTGAAAAAATATCTCCGCCGACACTTATTCACGGCGACTATTGGTTACCAAATTTTATAATTGACCCAAAATCAATGAGTTTACTTTCTGCTGTTGACCCATTTAATATTATGTGGGCTGATCCTGAATATGAGCTTTTTGCAATGACAGTAGGCTACGGAAAAAGACTTCGTTTATACGAAATTTATAAAAGCAAGGTCAATGTTTCAAAATATTGTGATATGAAACTCGAGATGTATGCGCTTTATTCTGAATTGCTGTGGTATAAGAGATTGGGAATAATTACGCATTCATTTCTGAAGAAGAAATCGAAGAGACTTATCAAACAAATGAAAAAACATAAAATTATTTAGTCGTAATAACTGCTCTTTTATAGGGCAGTTATATTTTTGGTATTCTAAATTCAATTTAATACATATACTTCATCTAGATGAAACCGATTAAAATGCGAATTGGACCCAACATATAGTGGTATTATTAGAGGAACGCACAAAAACACCCGGCTGAGCATATACAAAGAGGAAGATATAGTTAAAAATGCACAAAAAAGTTTGTAAAAAGTCTTGACAAAAGGTGTTGGAGATGATAATATATACGAGCTCTCAAGGGAAGACCCGGAAAGAGCGCAAAAAGAGTCAACAAACAGAGAAAGAAAAAAGGTTTGAAAAAAACTTTCAAAAACTTTCAAAAAAAGTATTCACAAAGGAAAGAGTATGTGATATACTCTTTGAGCTGTCCTCGAGAGAGGGCAAGCGATTGGACCTTGAAAATTAAACAACGAGATAAGAAAAGGAACCCGAGATTCGATGGTAAGATACCATCAAGAAGAGTTTTAAAAAGTACTTTTCAAACAGTAATACGGAAGCTAAAATAGCGAAGTATAAAGAAATG
>JAZRDY010000043.1:0-2351 GCA_045660525.1 Acutalibacteraceae bacterium
TCCCCAGTATCTTATGGTATCACCTGAAGATGCCGAAAGAATTGTGCCTTATTACGATTATGAAGAAGAAGAGTCTTTTGGCGACAAATTATGGAGCTTCTTCAAAACTATCATTCTTCTTCCCAAAACCATATGGAATAAAATCTTCGGATAAAATTATTGCACATCCTTTTTACGGGATGTGCATTTTTTTGTTGTTAATAATTGTTTTGAGATTAAACAATTTTTATTGTGAATGATTAAAATTTTGAAAATTAACTGCTGTTTCAGTTGACATAAGAGACCGAAAGTTGTATCATATATGATGTATAATCACGAAAATATGTCTATATATAAATAAACTACAGAAAGGGAGAAAGAAAATGAAAAAATTTCTCATTCTGACTCTTGCATTGATAATGCTTTTATCTGTCAGTGTGTGCCCTGCCTTTGCAGTGCAAAGCAGCAGTGTTGTAACAGCCGCAGTTGACCCGGGCAATGTGCGTTGGGATAATCCTACATACAATTATGCCTGGCTTGATAATATGATTATCAGAGATGATGCTATGGCGTCTGCTCAGGCTCATATTATTCCCAAACCCACCGATTACCCATATAGCACAACATATGACAAGTTCATTGAGGATTCAAGCAATTACAAAGAACTTATCACTCTTGATAAAGACAGTGTTACAGCTGCTTATGATGAAGTTGTTAACGTAATGTATTATCTTGTTGTTGCTATGGGTATGACTGATGATATTGATACAATGAAGCAGTATCTCACCAATCAGGGCATCAAGCTTCCCGCAAACACAACACCCGACGAAAACGGAGAAATTGCTGTTGTTTATGCGGCTATGAAATATGATGCTGTATATACTCTCTACGGCAAACGCGTAACCTTCCCCGTGGGTACAACCCTCGACGGCGCAGTAGTGACAATCGTTTCTGCTCTCACCGGCACAGTGGTACCCTCAGGCATTGACAATCTTGCAGGCTATGCACTGTTTTGCACCAAGACTCATGTAACATCATTTGAGGAACTTCCTGTCAGCACAAACCCCTCAGAAGAAGAAATCTTCCACTGGGCTAAGGTTATCCTGGCTGCTAAATCAGGTGACTATCAGGTACCCGTTGAGGTTTACTCAGAAACAAGCGCAGCACAGAAAGAATATGTTGACTATGCTTATTATGCATCAATCCTCTCTGACCTTTATGATGTGAAAATCGACCCCATCAAGCTTATTATTGCAATGCAAGACGGTGACCCCCTTTCAGTGCAGAAGCTTATTCTTAAGACAATGCTCGATGAAAAGAAGGTCAGCTACAGCGACGATATGTCTTGCCGTAACCTTTTTGATTTAGCTTGTGAGAACGGTTGCTTCAACCTTGAAGAGGAATTTTACACCGACGTGTTGAAATATGAAATCGAAGTCGCTCAGAACTGCGAAAAAATCTGGTTCACACCTTTCACTCTTGCAGGTGTGCTCACAGGCAGCAGTGAAGAATATCTCACTATGACTCTTGCAGGTAATGAGATTGCTCCCTCATCAACAACGGGCGTTGCTCTTAATCCTGCTTTGGGTACCGAAACAATTTATCTTAAATCTTATTATAATGCTCCCGACCGTGAGGACTCGGCAGTGTACGAATTTAAGATCGTCAAAAACCCTGCACTCAACATAGAGCGCAACCCTGAAACAAAAAATGACCTTGTGGCTGAGGTTGAGCAGTATGTAAACTCAATCGTACCCGTGGATTCTGATAAGGCTTCAACTATTATCGACGGCATTTTCCAGAGCGTTGACTCAGCAATGCAAAACAACACTTCAGGCGCTCAGGTAGGCGAGGGCATTCTCACCACATACGGCACAGGTTCGGTTGAGTCTACAGTCGGTTCAAACGGCACACAGAGCTCCACAAGCGGCTTTAACTTCAACTATCTCGACGACCTTTTAAACGGCGTTTACGAAACAGACGAGTTTGGCAATATTATCACAACAACAGCCTTTTACAGTGAGGAATACACCACCGAAAAAGACTCCATTGTGGAAAAGACAGTGCAGACCGTCAAGGAAAATCCCGAGATTGTGGCAGCACCCACAGGGCTTATTGCAGTCGGTGCTTTCGCAGGCTATCTCTTAACAAAGAAGCATCGCGACAGCGAAGCATATCTTGATTCAGAAGAAGAAACTGAAGAATAATCAATAAAGCCGATTGATTTCGGATAATATAAAAACAAAGCAGTTTTTCAGTCGGGTGTTTTGACGGCACCCGGCTGTTTTTTTTATTATACGACAGATTTTCAGCAGGCCGACTTTTGTGTACTATTTTGCGGTGAATTAACAGTTATTTAATATAATTCTCAT
>JAZRDY010000044.1:0-2182 GCA_045660525.1 Acutalibacteraceae bacterium
ACTCTCCCCTCACTTCTTATGACCTTCCTTAACCTTGGCGGTTTTATGGAGTTTATGAGAATCGCCGGCGGTCTCATCGGCATTCTTATCGCTATTCTCGTTATCCCTGCTTACAGAAAGAGCCTTAAGGATGAGGGCGAAAGTACCCTCGGCAACAAGTGCGGTACCTTTGTACAGGGTCTCGTTATCATCGCACAGATTCTTATGGCTGTGGGTAATGTGGTGCCCGTATGATGAAAAGACTTTACTTTAACGGAAAAATTCACTCTATGGTGTCGGAGGACGATATTTTCTCCGTAATGGTCACCGAGGGTGAAAGGATAGCCTACACGGGTGACGAAATCCCAACGGGTAAATTTGATGAAAAGATTGACCTTCAGGGCAAACACGTTTACCCCACAATGACAGACTCACATCTGCACTTGCTTTATACTATTGTACTTGCGGCGGCAAGCTTCAACATCTGCGAAATTACATCTGACGGTGTAAAGCCTGACAATATGGCTGAAATTGGTGAAAGAGTAAAGGCTTTCTGCAAGGCAAACCCCAAGCAAAAAATCATCACCGCCAACGGATTTATTATTTCTGCAGTTAACGAGAAGAGACTGCCTACACGCTTTGAGCTTGACGAATGGTCAGACGGCAGAGCGATGATTGTTTACAGCATAGATGGTCACAGCAGTGCTATTTCGACTAAGCTTATGGAAATGCTGAAGCTTCCCACCGAGGACAGCAACGGCATCTTTTCGGGTGAGGCTCACGAGTTTATGCAGGGCAAGGTGACAACCCTTATCGCTTCAAATGTTACCCCTGCAATTATCGCAAAGGGTATTGCAAACTTCTCAAACCTCTGTGCATCCTACGGCATTAGCAGAGTCTGTGCTATGGACGGCAACGAGGATGTGAAGAATGACATTCTCACTACGGCTCTTGCTTTTCTTGCAGAGCGTATGGATATTGATGTGAGACTTTTCCCTCAGTATATGGACTTTTCAAGGCTTGATGCCTTTAAGAAAAAGCAGAAGACTCTCCGTGCAGGCGGTTGCGGTGTGTGGGAGCTTGACGGTTCTGTCGGCTCACACAGTGCGGCATTTAATGAGCCTTATAAGGACAGCGGCACACAGGGTCATTGCTACTACGAAAAGGATAAAATTAAGAGCAAGGTCAGCGAAGCACTCGACAAAGACGTCCGTCTTTCCTGCCACGCTATCGGTGAAAGTGCTATTGATCAGATTACGGAAATCTACGGTGAGCTTGAAGATCATATCCCCCGAAAAGGTGCTATGATGAGAATTGACCACTTTGAGTTCCCATCAGAAAAGGCTGTGGAGCTTATCAAAAAGCTTCCTCTTGCAATTACTGTTCAGCCGGGCTTTTCCTGGATAGACAAGCATTTTCTTAAAAGCTACGAGCAGTTCTTACCCAAAAGCACAATAAACAAACAGTTGCCGCTCAAAGATTTGATGAAGAGTGATGTATGTGTCTGCGGTTCAAGTGACTCACCTGTACAGTCAGTTAATCCCTATGAGCAGATGCTCGGAATGGTAGACTTCTATCTGAAAGATCAATCAATAACGCCCTACGAAGCTCTCAAAACCTATACAGTTAACCCTGCAAAGATGCTCGGTGAACTTAACACGGGCACACTCAAAGCAGGTAACGATGCTGACTTCTTCGTCTGCGACAGAGATATTCTCTCCTGCAAGGGTACGGACATTACTCTGTGTAAGGCGGAGTATATGGTTGTCCGTGGTGAAAGATATAAGGAGAAAAAGGGTACCGTCGGAGAGCTGATTAAAATGGTTGTGCAGAAGGCACATAAGATATAAGGCCTGGTTAAAGCAAACAGAAAGAAGACGGTGCTTATAATGAAAAGATTTTCGGTAATACTGATATTGATAATTACGTGTACTGCTATACTTTACGGCTGTACATCGGGTGGTGAAAACAAAATGGAAAATTCATACGAGCAGATAACCCCTGCCGAGGCAAAAGAAATAATGGACGAAAGCGATGGTTATGTTATTCTTGATGTTCGCACACAGGAAGAATATGATGAGGCTCATATAGACGGTGCAATTCTCATACCCGACTATGAAATCGCCGCCAAGGCTGAAAGCATACTCAAAGATAAAAATCAGCTTATTCTCGTTTACTGCAGAAGCGGCAGACGAAGCAAAAA
>JAZRDY010000045.1:0-4861 GCA_045660525.1 Acutalibacteraceae bacterium
TTCAAGACCCTCAGGTAAATTTATACTGCTGACAGCGGTTTGATAAAAAGCATATTTTCCTATCTTTTTCAGGTTATCCGACAAAATTACCCTTTTGAGATTTTTACAGTCCGCAAAAGCATAGTCACCTATTGTTTCGAGACTGTCAGGTAAAACAACAGTTCTGAGTTCGGTCATAAAATTAAAGTATTTATACTTACCTAAAAAAGCGCAGTGACCTATTTCCGTTATACCTTCTTCGATTATAAGTGTTTTGACCTTTTGCATATATGAGTAATCTTCTGTTATCACAAAATCATCATCGTCGTCTGCACCATCAAAATCTTCAAAGTCATCGTCGCCGTAAATATACTCACCGCATCTGCCTAAAAAGTCATCGGGTATTTTACCCTCACCGCGGATGTACAGTGTACCTGTCACTTCGTCAAAGTGATATTCGATATTGCCCTCTTCGTTAACCTTTTCCCACGCGGCACTTGCTGACACTGCAAAGCAGAGTATTGAAATAACTGTGACAGCTAATAGTAAGCTTAACTTTTTTATAATTTTCATAATATTTCCCCCTTTGGTTTCTGCTTCCAATATATACCTGATATGTGTAATCTGAATGTAATATTTTTTAATATTTACGGCTGAGTTGTCGGAAGACTCGGCGGCTCCATAAATCGCCCTTTGGGCGATTACAAGAAAAGCAGCAGCTTTTCTTGAGGCGAAGCCGAAGGCTTCGCCTATGGAGCCGCCTCTCACCGTTACCGCACACTTGCCTGCATACCACCAAAAGAAAAAAGCCCCTCACATTTCTGTGAGAGGCTTCAGTTTTGCTATATTGTACTATCAAACAAGTTCGATGATGCACATTTCAGCAGCATCGCCACGACGGGGACCTGTTTTGATAATACGGCAGTAACCGCCGTTTACGTCCTTATACTTAGGGCCGATTTCATCAAAGAGCTTCTTAACTACAATCAAGGCACAATCACCTTAATATAGTCGCTGAACTGACTCCATACATAGTAATCATTAACCATACCGTGTGATCTGACTTTGAAATAGTATGTGCCGGATGTGAGCTTCTTTGAAACATTATAAGATGTCTGCTTAGTTGTTACAAGCTTCTTGTATTCGTCACTTGGATGCTTGCTATAGAAAATCTGATAATCATCAGCATTGGCATCCTTGGTCCACTTAAGCATGGTACCGTTAACAGTAAACGAAGAAACTCCTCTCATAAGCTTGACGTTGATTGTAGAATACTTGCCGTATGCTCGTGTCTCACCGTCATAAGACACGGCTCTTATTCTATATTTACCTGACTGCGTAATATAAAGCTGAGTACTTGCACCCGAATATATGCGCTCCCATTTACCGCCATTATAATAATAGACCTGATAATAGCCTACATTTTGAAGTGACTGCCATAAAAGCTTTGTACCGTTTCTCTGTTCATATCTGAACGACTTAACTTGTCCTACTTTTTTATTGAGCGTCGGTGTTATAACTGCATAGTCAACATCTTTAGTGTCATAGGTACCGTCAATTTCACTGATAATAGATTCATCCATATAGCCTAAATCTGCATCAGGGCAACCGGGAAGAAAAACTTTTACATCTTCAGCGGCGATCTTAACCTTGTTTTTGCTCTCTATATTCTTAAATACTACTTCCTGCAGATTTGGGCAATTCTCTGCAATAATACAATTTTTAGTCTCAGGATAAACAACCTTAATCAAATTATCGCACCCGCTAATATAGCTGACTGCATTGGTGAAAGTTATTTTCTTAAGGCTATCGCAATTGCTGAATGCGCAAGCGCCGATCTCTACAACATTTTCAGGAACATAAATCTTTTTGAGATTTGTACCATAGAAAGCATATATGCCTATTGATTCAAGTGTTTCGGATATATTCAACTGTTTGATACCTGTTTTATAAAATGCATATTTACCAATTTCTTTTAAGTTTGACGGGAAGTATACTTTCGTTAAATTACTGCAACCCGAAAAAGCGTATTCCTCTATTTTCTCAAGGCTTTCAGGCAATACAACTGTTTCAAGATTTTTTAAGAGCTCTACATTACCGTAACCGCCATTCATTCCTTCGAGATTACCCATAAAAGAACAATGACCGATTTCCGTTATGCCTTCTTCTATGATGATAGTTTTGATTTCGTATAAATCTGAATGGTCTACATCATAAATATCTTCGTCGTAGTAGTCATCGTAATTGAGAGTTTCACAAAGACCTGTAAACGGCTTTTCAATCTTGCCCTCACCTCTGAAATACATAGTACCCGTAGCATCGTCAAAGTGATATTCAATATTCCTGTCTTCTTTGACTTTTTCCCACGCGGCACTTGCTGACACTGCAAAGCAGAGTATTGAAATAACAGTAACGGATAAAAGTAAGCTTAACTTTTTTATAATTTTCATAATATTTCCTCCTTTGGTTTCTGCTTCCAATATATACCTGATATGTGTAATCTGAATGTAATATTTTTTAATAATCTAATTATGACGGCGGGTAGTATTACGTATATACTGCAAACTTAGGCGCGTACCAACAAAAGAAAAAAGCCCCTCGGAATTAACCGAGAGGCTTCGTTTTGCTATATTGTACTATCAAACAAGTTCGATGATGCACATTTCAGCAGCATCGCCACGACGGGGGCCTGTTTTGATAATACGGCAGTAACCGCCGTTTACGTCCTTATACTTAGGGCCGATTTCATCAAAGAGCTTCTTAACAACATCTTTCTTTGTGATGTATGCGAAAGCCTGACGCTTGTTGTGAAGTGAAGCATCCTTGCCGAGAGTAATCATTTTCTCAGCCATGCTGCGAACTTCCTTTGCCCTTGTAACGGTGGTTTCAATGCTACCATTTTCAAGAAGATATGTTACCATACCTCTGAGCATAGCGTTTCTGTGATCAGTAGGTCTACCGAGTTTTCTGGTACCTGCCATTAGAAATCACTCCTTTACCGTTAAATAGAATTTGTTTATTCGTCTTCACTGCGAAGATCAAGACCAAATGAATGAAGCTTGTTGATAACTTCATCAAGAGATTTCTTGCCAAGGTTACGAACCTTCATCATATCTTCTTCAGTCTTATTGATAAGATCTTCTACTGTGTTGATGCCTGCACGCTTCAAGCAGTTGAATGAACGTACTGACAAGTCAAGTTCCTCAATAGTCATCTCGAGAATTTTTTCCTTGGTATCCTCGCCCTTATCGACCATTATCTCTGTATCATATGCCTCACCTGAGAGGTCGCCGAACAGAGCGAGATGCTCGTTGAGAAACTTGGCACCGAGTGAAACAGCTTCTGTAGCTGAAATTGTACCGTTTGTCCACACTTCAAGTGTGAGTTTGTCAAAACCAATGTCCTGACCAACACGGATGTCGTCAATTGTATAGTTAGCCTTGAGAATCGGTGTGTAAATTGAGTCAATTGCAATAACGCCGATTACAGGCTGCATGAGCTTTTTGTTCTGCTCTGCTGATACATATCCACGACCCTTGGCAACAGTAAGTTCCATATTGATGTGAGCATCTTTGTCAAGTGTGCAGATGTGGTGATCAGTGTTAATGATTTCTACTTCTGAATCACATTTGATATCACCGGCTAAAACTTCGCCTTCGCCGCTTGCATCAATGTATACTGTTTTAGGTCCTTCACCATGGATCTTGAGAATAACGCTCTTGAGATTGAGTATGATTTCTGTAACATCCTCTTTAACACCGGGGATAGTTGAGAACTCATGGAGAACGCCATCGATTTTCACACTGGTGATTGCGTAGCCGGGAAGTGATGAGAGAAGAATTCTTCTAAGGCTGTTACCTAATGTCACACCATAGCCACGCTCTAACGGTTCAACGACTATCTTACCGTAAGTACCGTCAGCTGCTAATTCTGCAGTTTCGATTCTGGGCTTTTCAATGCCTATCATGCAAAACCCTCCTTATTCTTTTGTGGATGTGTTTACGGATTATTGTTCCGTGCCTATTACTTAGAATAGAATTCGACGATAAGGTGTTCTTCAACGGGAGCGTTGATCTGCTCACGGTCGGGAAGAGCTACAACCTTAGCTTCAAATGCTTCACGGTTTACATCGAGCCAAGCGGGAACAGGTCTTGATGCGTTTGCTTCAAGAACAGCCTTGATCTTAACGCTCTCACGGCTCTTTGCCTTGATGGAAATTACGTCACCAGCCTTGAGAAGGTATGAAGGAATATCAACCTTTTTGCCGTTAACAGTAAAGTGTGCATGTGTTACAAGCTGTCTTGCTTCAGCTCTTGAAGAAGCCCAGCCGAGTGTGTAAACTACGTTATCGAGACGGCTTTCGCAGATACGAAGAAGGTTATCACCGGTAACGCCGGTCTTCTTTTCAGCCATAATGAAATACTTATGGAACTGACCTTCCTGTACACCGTAGTAACGTCTGGCCTGCTGCTTAGCACGAAGCTGAAGGCCATATTCAGAATTCTTCTTGCGGCTCTGGCCATGCTGACCGGGAGCATAAGAACGACGCTCAAAAGCACACTTGCCAGTGTAGCATCTGTCGCCCTTTAAAAAGAGCTTCTTACCCTCGCGGCGGTACATCTTACATACCCCACCTGTATATCTTGCCATACGTTTGTACCTCCGTTATACGCGTCTTCTTTTCGGGGGGCGGCAGACGTTGTGAGGAATGGGGGTAACGTCTTGGATCATTGTTACTTCAAGACCTGCTGTCTGTAAAGCTCTGATTGCAGCTTCACGACCGGCACCCGGTCCTTTAACATATACTTCAACGGTTTTCATACCGTGTTCGATTGCAGCCTTAGCAGCTGTTTCAGCAGCTGTCTGTGCAGCAAAGGGAGTG
>JAZRDY010000046.1:0-22385 GCA_045660525.1 Acutalibacteraceae bacterium
TAAAAGGGGTGGCAGAGTTATTCAGCCTTGGGTACTCGGTAACAGACCGAAAGAACACAAGGCTACACTTAAATTCACGTTCAATAGCGAAATAGACTATGAGGGTGCTGTTCTTGCTCTCGAAGATGCAGATATTGCTGAGATTATCTTCAACGGCAGTAAAATTACCGAAAAAGAAGAAGGCTTTTATGTTGATATTTCAATAGGCAGAATGAAGCTCGGCAACATCGTAAAGGGTGAAAATGTACTCGAAATAACTCTTCCCTTCGGTGAAACTGCAAATATTGAAAATGTATTCATTCTGGGTACTTTCGGTGTAAGAGTTACCGGGGCAGTTGCTGTTATAACCGCACTTCCTGAAAAGCTGTCTTTCGGTTCTCTCTTAAATCAGGGGCTTCCTTTCTACTCAGGAGCAGTAACGTATAAAATGAAGGCTGTAGCAGAAAACGGCAGTCTAACAGTTACCGCAAGTGATTATATGGGTGCACTTGTCGAGGTAAGTGTTGACGGTGAAGTCAAGGGTAATATTATTTATCCTCCGTATACGCTCCAAATTGACGGAGTGTCAGATGGTGAACACGAAGTGGGTATTAAGCTTTACATTCACCGTTACAATTCTTTCGGCCCCATTCATCTTGTAAATGTCAATGAAAAATGGCATGGACCCGGTGCGTGGAGAAGCGAAGGAATTAATTGGAGTTATGAGTATGTTCTCAGGACAACGGGCATTCTTAAGACCCCGGGAATAAAATAATTTGATTTTATCAATAGATATAGGCTATAATCAACTAAAGAAATTTATAGAAGATGATATGATGAAAAAGAACAAAAACATATCACCCTCAGCGGCCCCGCAAAATGCACTGTCCCATAATGAAGGAAAGCACATATCAAAATTTGAGTATTTCTGCGTATTGCTTTCGCGTGCGGGCGGTATGTTTGGAACAACACTCACAGGCTCACTTGCAGCAGCATTCCTGTATGAACTCTGTTACGGCCCAGTAGGGGTTGATGCGGAAGGAATTGCAGGCATTCTTGCTGTGTAAACAACCATCACAACAATTTGCAGTATACTTATCGGTGAGCTTGCGATGTTCACAGGTCACGACCATACTAATGCATTCGGTGTAAGAAATCAGAATATTGATATTTACACTTCTCCAATGACACGTTATAAGGGTCTGGCTTACACAACTCGGTACGGTTATCGTGTAGTTGAAATTGATGAAAATGATACTTCTGCTTATACCACAAGAGTAGAGCGTCTGTTTGATGTGTTTGACTTCGGTTACATCAAAACCGCTAAGGATAACGGCGATAAATATTCAGGCAGACTCGCTTTTGAACTTGCAGTTAAGGGTGCAGTTCAGAAAACATATATGAAGATTTATCAGTCAATTATTGAATTATTTATAGGGAGAACAGTTACATATCCGGATTATTTGGCATAAAGTTAACCGCCGTGGAGAAATCCTCGGCGGTTGCTGTTATATGTGGGCGGTTTAAAATAAATCAATGATTTTATGATTGTTGATTTTAAAAAGTAATTTCTATTGCACTATTTCCTGATAAGATATATAATAACATGTAGCATTATTAAATCTTAGTATTATGAGGTGCATTATGGCGAAGATTACAACCACCAAAACACATACAAGCGGAATTGCGTTAGGGGGTATCGGCAGCGGAAGTGTTGAGTTGCTGCCTGATGGTGAGTTCCATTATTGGCTTGTGGCTAATCAGCCGAGATTAACAGAAGTCTGTTTCGAGAAAAAGGTTGACGACGGAGAGGGAAGTGCAGGCGCCTTGTCTTTCTGGGTGCGTGAGAGCAAAGAGGGCAACAGACCCATTATCCGCAAGCTTGGTATGAAAACTGATGCCGATGATTTTACATATCGAATGTTTGCCTGGAACAAGCCCGTAGAAAAAATTGAGTTTGACGGTAGATTTCCTCTTTGCAAGATTGATTATATTGACAGCGCATTGTCTTGTAAGCTCAGTCTTAAAGCTGTTTCTCCTTTTGTGCCGCACAATAGCGATATATCGGCAACTCCGGGATTTTATATGGACTTCACAGTTGAAAATCCCACTGACAGCGAGATAAAAGTCAGCTTGCTTGGTGCATTTGAACCGAATTTTGCCAATAAAAAAGAGGGTAATAAAAACTCTCTTCACACTATTGGCGACGGTGTCGGTATTCACATAGAACCTGCTAAGGAATCTTCTTCTCCCTCTTGCGGTAATCTTTGCTTTTCAGTCAATGCAGATGGTGAGA
This sequence comes from Acutalibacteraceae bacterium, assembly GCA_045660525.1. Lineage (GTDB taxonomy): Bacteria > Bacillota > Clostridia > Oscillospirales > Acutalibacteraceae > UBA6857. The sequence goes on from JAZRDY010000046.1 coordinate 2,276, forward strand.
AGTCATATATCACCGCTGACTATTACCGCTTTATGAAAGAATATGTGGCTAACTCGAGGTTTGGTGTAACTCAGGAATCTTTTCTGTTCGGGTTCAGAGAAAACGGTACCTTGCCAAACAGTGAAGTCGGCACTAAACCGAAAACGATACCCTTACATCTTGATTTGTTAAGTGATGCTAAACTTGATGTTTTGTGCAAGGAATATTTGAAGTATCCTTTTGCTGAGTCTGTTTTCAGCCGTATCAGATATTGTAAGTCTGATTTTCTTTCGACGAGAGCAGATAAAACAGCCTTTCTCAGATGCCTGCAAAGACAGCAATTCAAAATAGGCAAGGATTTCGGTTCCTGTGCTCTTTGTTCTGAAGTGGTGCTCAAACCCGGCGAAAAGAAAAATATCCGCTTTGTGCTTACCTGGTACTTCCCCAACCTGCTTGATAAAAAGGGCGGTAAGCTTGGTCATTATTATGAAAATCTTTATAAGAGCTCTCTTGATGCCAACAGATACCTTGCGGAAAATTACCGCAGTATTTTCACATCTGCCGCTGAATTTGCAGAATTTTTATATAATACCGATTTGCCTGAGTTTTATTCTGATTCCTGGTCATCCAATCTTTCGCCTTTGGTAAAAAGCTCCGTTTATCTTAAAAACGGCAACTTCGGTTTGTGGGAGGGTCTCGGATTCTGCGGTCTTCACACAACGGATATAACATATCACGCGTCATTTTCTCTTGTTAATCTTTTCCCCGAGCTTCAGAAAAAGCAGATGAAAATGGGTGCTGAATACCAAAGAAAAGACGGCAGGGTACATCATCTGTTTAAGCCCGATATGAAAGTGACGGATAAAAGCTTTGACCGTGTTGATATGAATATGCAGTTTGTATTGATGGTGCTCAGAGATTATCTTTTCACAGGTGACAGAGAATATCTGACAAAGCTGTGGGATAATGTTAAACGTGCAATGGATTGCGCTCAAAAGCTCGATACCGACGGTGACGGACTTCCTGACTATGATACCAAACGAAACACTTATGATGCATGGAATTTTTCAGGTACGCCTACATATATCTGTGTGCTTTGGCTTGCTGCACTTAAAGCGGCAGCTGTTATTGCCTGCAGATTAGGGGAGAAAACGTATGCTGACAGATGGAATGAGATTTTAGAAAAGGGTAAGAAATCTCTTGAAGAAAAGCTTTGGAACGGCGAATATTACAATCTTTGGAAAAACAACGAAGAAACTGACGAGTCACTTATGACAGATCAGATTGACGGTGAATGGTTCCTGAGAATGATGGGACTTGAGGGTAATCTCAGCGATGAGAGAGTAAACGGAGTGCTTAAGACGGTCTTTTCTGAAAACTTTGACAGTGAGGCAGGTCTTATCAATGCTACTTGCAATCCTGACAGACAAACCACTATTCACACATACAAAAACTGTCAGGCCCAAGCCGTATGGACAGGTATAGGCTATGCTTTTGCAGCTCTTGCTCTTTCTACAGGGTTGAGAGATATAGCCGATACCGAGATAAAATCAATCGACGAAAATCAGATGAGGCTCGGTTGTGTGTGGGATCATTGGGAATGCGGACATCATTATACAAGACCTATGTCGAGCTGGTCAATACTCCACGCTATTGCAGGTCTGAAGGTTGACTGTGAAAACAAGAAGCTCACTCTTAACCCGATTGATAAGAATATAAAATTCCCGCTTTGTTTGCCCGACATACTTGCTACGGTAACATATACCGACGGTAAATGCAATATAGAGTGCATAAAGGGCAGTCTTGAAGGTTGGGATGTATGCACTGAAAACTAAAATACAATAAAATCACTCCCGTCATTAACGCCGATGAGTGGTAAGGAAGTATTTCTTTAAAATGTGAAATAGCATCACAATAATGCGTTAAAAACCATCGATATGCGTTAGCATTATCGATGGTTTTCGCCTTTTCTTGTAACACTATTTCGCCTTTTAAAGTGCTTCGCAGTTTCGTAAGAACTAAAAATTTCTTGTATTGAAGCCGCAAAATGCAGCAAGGCTGTCACCTTGCGAGGCTTTGGGCAAAAATACAGGGAATTTTGTTCGAGAAACAAATACTTCCTTGCCACTCATCGGCGTTTTGACGGGAGCTTGCTTTTTATATAAAGGTCTGTTTAATAATCAAATTTATAGTGGTTGACGGATATGCCGATTGCTTTGTTATAGTCGAGAACGTGAAGCACAACACCGTCACTTGTTTTGGTAAAGGTCATACCCTCGGCCTCATAGCTTTCTTTTGAGATATCTCTTTCAGCCATAACGGAAACCTCACCGGTGTTGATATCCACCTTGAGAATATCTCTTAAAGAGCCCTTGTTGCGTGTATCCTGAGACATATAAAGAGTGCCGTTTAAGAATTCAGCGCCTTGAATATGGCTGATAGGAGTTTTAAGGTTTATGGTATCGATATGCTTCATAGAGTTTTTGGTATCGTAAACGTGGATAACCTTTGTGCTCTTCCAGATTGAAGCATAAAGATAACCGGTTTCGGGGTCAACTGCACACCAGGGTACACCACCGGGATAAAGCTCATTGGGCAAGTCATAAACCTCACCGGTTGCCTCTAATGTATCTGCATCAAAAACAACAATGCAGGCATAAACCTCATCTCCGCCTTCAACGGGTGCATAAAGCTTGCCGTCGTAATAGCTGATGCCGCCGATATGGTTATTGCCTCTGTCGGTGCAGGTTTTTGGCAGAGGATTGATGTTTGATTCTATGAAATCCATAGGTTCTGTGCTGAATTTTGCAATGGCAGTGGTATTTATAGCTGTGATAGTGCCGCTTGTATAGAAATATTCACCGTCAGTTGTGATACCCTGACCCATAACCAACGCGTGATCAAAAACAAAAGTATCTGTTGATATAAGCTTTGCCGAGTCGGTACTCACAGCCTTGGGAGTTGTGATGATAGTTAAGAGCAAAAGGGGGTAAATCAGAATATAGCGGATTTTATATAAAATAGCCATAATAATCCTCCTTTGATTTATTTGACCTGATCAATAATAGCAGCAAAGGCCTCGGTTAAAACTGAGCCTGCTTTTGTGGAAGAAACATTTATTTCTTCGTTTTCAGTCAGCATTGCACGAATGTCGTTGTCTGGGAGGATGTAACCTGTCTGATCGTTGCAAAGACCGAAGCAAAGAAGCTTATCAGCTTTGGAAATGTTTTCCCAGGTGTCATAATCCCAACTGTCGTGTGTCCAGCTTTCATCTTTGGTTGTAACGCCGCCCCACAAGATTTCAGGTGCTATTTCGCCCGGTACCAGAGCAACACCGATTTTGTTGCCCAATTCCATATATCCGAGCTCAGATACAATAACAAAATCAGAACCGTTTTTGGTTGCAACTGAGTCTACAAGTCCTTCTCTTACAGCGAGAATAAGAATCTGATTATCGGCAGTGATAACAACCTCATTGAGCTTTATGTTGATAATCGGCTCAAGTGCAGTTTCGTTATCAATTGCCATTGTTCTTTTTGCAAGCTCAACACCGTAAGCCTTGACCTTGGAATTTTTAGCTGTGTTTTCATATGAAATGCCGTCTCGCTCGGTGGTAATTGCGAGTTCTGCACCTTGGATATAAACCACATCGGCACCCGCTGTTTCTTTGATGTATTCTCTGAAATAATAGGGGAAATCTGATGATATTGCTGTATCTGAAGCACTGAAGCCCGTGCAGTGAATACCTGCCTGACAAATCCATATTTCGTCAGCATTTTCGTCGGCAGGGTCAAAACGGAATCTGTGAATTTCACCGTCGAAGGCTATAGGCTTGCGCTTGTCATACATAAGGTCGCTTACATCTGCACTGCCGTAATAGAGAGTACCCTGCTGCATATCGTTGACAGCACTGACAACGGAATGTGTTACCACTTCATAGAGGTTTTCCATAAACTCAGGATTTTTACCGCCTATAAAAGAGCTTTTATCTGAGCCGATAATGCTCAGACCCGGGTTGAGAATAATTGCAGGTATAATGGGTGCACCCATACCGAGAGTATCAATGAGAGAGTGCTGGTGAAGTGTGGAGATATTTATGCTGATAATGTTGTTATCTTTTGCGAAAGAAGCAAGACGTTTTCTTATTTCAAGCACATCGCCTCTTGCAAGACCGTAGCCGTCAACCACTGCCTGCACTATAATTTCTCCGCTGCCGTCTGAAACGGCATAAACATTGACACCCTGGTCATCGAGAATTTCTGTTGCAGACTGACCCTTGAAGGTCTGAAGTGCACCTGCCATAAGGTAATCGCTGTCTAAAACGTCAAGACCCTCGAGCAACGAACCATAGGCATAGCCGACACTCCACACATTGTCATCGGAAGTCTCGGTTTCAAAGACGTCTTCTCCGCCATAGAAGGTATCGGGTGTGCGGTAATTTTCGAGCTTGCCCAAATCAATGCCGGGCATAAACGTGTTGATTGCCTTGCCTAAAGCATATATGAGCTTGTCTACCAGCTGATAAAATACAGCTTCGATTTTTTGCATAGGTCCCTCTGATGGGTCAACCTTGGATGCAGCCGCAACAGGTACTGCCAAGGACGCAAAAATAATAATAAAACTAAGCAATAACGCGAAAGTCTTTTTTAATGTTTTCATAAAAGTCCTCCTTATAATGTTGTAATTCTATACTATCAAAAAACTTTAATATTTTCAATATTTTGCCAAAAAAATCAGCCGTAAAAAATATTGTACCGCGGCAGAGAACCTGAGAATATTGAACTGCCGTTGAGGGGCTGTGAATAAAGTTATAATAATAATGTTGTCTGTGTGAAATCGCACCGACACAACCTTCAGTTAACATTACAGCAACAGTTATATGGTTTAATACGCGGGTCTGCCGACTCCTTTTGTGTGTGCTTATAATGGCGGGGTTCTGCTTTGAATTACCACTAGAAAAAGCTCCTGACTATGCCTTTGAGAGTGTTCTGTTCAGTGTGAGGTGTGGCAGAATACAGGCAGACAATAACCTGAAGGGAGGAGATAGCTTTTACGAAAAAACGTTGCCTTATATTAGGGCATAAATGCACCAAGGTGCCAAAACATTTCCACGGAGGAAAATAAATGAAACTAATGAAAAAAGTCCTTAGCGGTTTTCTTGCTGTTATTATGATTATTTCAAGTCTGAGTATATGCTTCGGCTCTCTCGGGGCGGCAGACAATGCTGATTGGTCGCTTTATAACAAGCTCGCTATTGCACTTAAAAATAATATTCTCGACAGCAAAAGCGTGACTTACGAAAACCCTGACGAGGCATCAACAGGCACAACAAAGCTTGAAATTACCGATCACAAGGGGTATTTTACGCAAGCTATGTCTGCCTGGTGGTCTGTATTTAAAGCTGTAAGAGAAGATACAAAGTCAAACACTACCAATGTCGGCAACTATCGCTTATCGTCACAGATAAACAGAGCAATTCTTGATAAGCTCATAAGTGACGGACATATGACTGAAGGTGAAATTTCAGCATACAGGGCCGAAGAAGCTCTCAGGCTTTTTGTTGCCAATATCATTCCTGACGACACACTGTTTTACGGCGACTGGCCGTTATATATTTTTCTTAGCAATCCCAGCGGTGTTGTTGCCGAAACTACTGTTAAGCTTGATATAACAAGCTATCTTAAGCAGTTCGCATCGGTTGATGAGGTTCCTGACACAATTACAACCAAGGCCTATTACTACGTCAACAACAGCAGTGACGGTGAAACAAAGGCAGACTCGGGCCGTACCGCCAAAAAAATCAGATTCAACCGCATCAAAGAATCGGATCTTAGCCACGAGTCAGTTTCCGACACTCTTATAAAAGCCGAGCTGACGGAGGCTTACGAAATAATTTCGTTAACCTACGGTGATTATTTCGAGCTAGCTGTAAATGACGACATTGCATCTCTCGTGCATAAAGGCAAAACAGAGTTGGAATATGCCAAAGCTGCAATCAATAACGCGTACAGTACGATAATCGGTAATACGTCTTATTCGGGTGCGGATATATGGGAGCATTTCTTTTCGGCATACGACGCAGTTGATGCTGTTGAAGATATAGACAGTGCACTTTCGGTTCACGGCTGGAAAACTACTGCGGATAATTACAAGGCGGCACTGAAAACAGATTACAGTGAATATACATCAACACAGATGTTTTCACTCTGGAATACTCTGGTTGAATATGCAAACGCAATCAACAATGCTACATACAGCAATCTGATTGTTTCTTATTTTGATATTGATACCAAAGCTGCTGAGGCTGTAATTAATGAGTTGAAGGCTGTTTATGACGATAAAGTTATTGCAGAGCACAGAGATAACGCCCTCGCACTTTTTGATAAATACAAAGACTGGACAGGTAAGATGATTTACGACGGTGAAATTTCCGAAGAAGAGCTTATTTTAGCTGTAACGGCTCTTGATACCGAGTATGAAATCTTTGCCGTCTGTGACCCTGCCACCGTTGACAGAATTTGCGGAGAGGGCTTTATGAAACAGTTCAGCGACATTTATAAAAGGCTCAATACCTTTGTAAATGCTGTGGCGGCTGAAAGGAATTTTATTGAAGAAAAAAATAAATTTGACAACGAGGTCAGATTAAACGTCTCCCTTGATGCTCCTGAGCAAGAGCTTTTTCAAAACCTCAAGAATTACGATAGGTGGTATTCTGAGCTTAAGGATTATGTTAAGGCTATCACAGATGCTTATGGTCAGGAGCTTGCCGATGCTGTTATGAACCATTATGACAAAGTAATAAGCGAGCATATGGATGCCGCATATAAAGTGCTTTCGGATAAATCAGAAGCTCAGGTTGAAATAGCATATGAGATTTATAGTGAATATGTTGAAATTTACGGTAAAGGCGGTTCATTCAGCCTTATAAACAATCTTATGACCGTTTATGACGAGCTCAGCGAGTCTGTGGGTACTGTTGACAACGAGCTTTATGATTTTCTTTGCAATTCTCAAAACGACACTTTGTCTCAGCAGACTATTGATAAATATGAGACAATGAAAAACATTATCAAAGCCTATCACAACTTTGATGAAACAAAAGGCTTTGATGTTTATGTGCAGTCTGAAACAGATGATATCGTAAGACAGGAATCACCCGAAGATATAGCCCGTGAAAATGATTATCGGGTAACAGACGAAGAAGTGTCGGCAATAATAGATAAAATTGAAAACATACTCGCTGACAACGAAATAAAAGCCTTGCTCGGCAGTCTTATCAATAAGGATTCCAATGAAATTTTTGACATAGAGTCAATGATAAAAAATCTTATTGAAGAAAATATCTATACAGATGCTTTTATCAATAATATTATCAAACTTATTTATCCCGCGGTAGCAAATATCTTCACCGATGTCTGGGCGGGTATTGAACCAGAGATTGACGATGACGAAATGGAAGTTATGGGTCAGTATCTTGACATTTATGTTAACCTTGCTATAGGCAGAGTTGAAGACACTACAGCGGGACTTGGTATGCCCATCTTCCCGACAAGTCTTGCCAATGTGATTTTGGCCAAATATCCTCAGTTCAGCTCTGTTGCGGCTAAACTTTCTCAGGCGAATGCACCTGCATATGTTGAGCTTGACAGTGACGGCAACCCCATAGAATCCACACGTCGTTCACCCTGGAATGATGAGGTGCTTTATACCTTCGAGTCTGATGAAAACGGTGAAATGATGAAAGAATTAAGTCTCAATTGGGGCATAGACGAAGTTGAGGGCACCCAAAAGCGGGAGGTCTTTCTTCAGGCTGTGCAGGCGGCGCTTACGGGTCTTGAACCGATACTTCTTGCACTTCTTTGCAATAGGCCTATGCATCAGGTCAATAATTCAATAGGCAGCGGTCAAGGTGAAATGGGAGGCTTTTATGTTGAAAATATTACAATTGTAGGCTCTCTTACAATTACCTATGCGCCACTTAATGTTCATTCAATAAATCTCGCACTTTCCGCTACGGCAAACGACGGCTACAACAATGTAATAGCTCCTCTTTTTGAGCTTCTCGGTGCAACTGCTCCTGACGGAAAGAAATTCACATCTGTCAGAGATATTGTTGAAAAAGGTGTTCTCGAGCCCCTTGAACAGTTTATTGCAATGCTTTCGGCAAATCCTCTTAAAACGGTACTCGACGTGCTTCCGAATCTTGCATATGCAATCGAAGCGGATCTTATTCTTCCGAAGCTCGAATATCTCAGCACTCAGATTAACTATTCGGCAAGTGCAAAGATTGACATTGATCTTAATAAATGTACCACCGACAGCGGCTGGCCCATTTCGAGTCTTGTTAAATATTTTGACGATGCCATATATAATGCCACGGGTCTTAAGTGTGAGTCCGGAGTTATTAAAAATGTATCTGTTGACGATGTTATGGCAGACTCGCTTGGTGTTGAAATTGCATCTTTTATTGATGTAGGCGAGCTTTTAGGCGGTGCCGACCTTTCATCTTTTGAGGGTATATGGGATATCATCGGCAGCCTTTTGGGAGATACGGTACTTCCGAAAGCTCCCAATGTTCAGTTCCTCGCAACCCTCGGTGAGCTTACGGAAATAAAAACGGTCAGATCTGTCAAGAGCTATAAATGGGGCTCAGATGGAATGGCTGCATACATTAAGGCAAACAGAGCAGATGTGTTTTTGTTTGTGATTAAATATATTTTTGAAAGCGGTATTCTTAAGTTGCTGATAAAGGATGAAAACTCCTTGCTTAATGAAATAGCGGATAATCTTTTGAAAAACTCAGATGATTCCGTTGCGGCAATAGCCGAGCTTCTGAATCAGATTGAATACAACACTTTGGAAAATTACAAGTGGTATGACGGTTATGAGCCGCAAAGCAGTAGTTTGCAATCAGACAACGTTTCTGATAATAACACGGCAGAATATATTTATGAAAACCTTGAAAATATTGTCGGCTCCGTCATTGCGATGGCACAGGTGGATTTAAACAAAGCAACTGCCGAAATTGACGGTACTGTTGAAGATGCTGTTTCAGCACTGATAAACGGTTTGTTTAGTAACAAAACTTTAACCGACTTGGCAAGACTTCTGTCAAAGCTGGAGCTCGATGGTGTGGCAGATAATATTGTTGGTATGAGACTGTCGGCTTTTGCAGACTATAAAGATATACCTGATGATTATGATTGGGGCGTGACAGACGCTCAGACATTTACTGACGCTCTTGTTGTGCTGTTGGAGCCTTTTGATAAGGTAATTGATTTTATCCTGAAAGGTGAGGATTTAACAGTTACACTGGGCTCTGAAAAAATAACCTTTATCGGTTACGAGGGGTATAACAATGCAATTATACCTCTGCTCGAGGCTTTGAACTGTAAAGTTCATAAGCTGTCTGAAAGCGATAACGCACTTGAAGTTATACTTGATGCACTTACAGAAAAGCTCGCTGAGCTTACAGTCAATAGTGAGGAAAACCCGAAAGACGGTTTCGTTTACGGCATAATAGATATGATTCCCGGGGCGGTATATTTCCTTGCAAGTAACGGTCTGTCTGTGAGTATACGTAATCTTCTTCAGCCCGTATATGTGCTTACGGATATAATCAGACCCGTTTATGAAATTGATCTTGAAAAAATCATCGGCGGTATAGAGGTAGGTATAAATAGTGAAAATAAAAAGATATCTCTCAGCGATATTGCAGGGTTCGATATCAACAAGCTCGATATCACCTTCTTTATAAAACTGCTTTCATCTCTTACAGGTCTGAGTCTCACTGCGCTTGAAAATGCTGTATTTGATATGTGCAGGCTTATAGTGGCAGATTACAGCGAAACAGCCCTTTCAACACTTCAGGATGAATGGAAGAAGGGTGAATATAATTCCGGGTTTACTCAGGCAGATTTTATTCAGGCAGTTCTTGCGGCAGCGTTCAATATTATCTCCGACAGCAACAACGCAGAAGCTGTTAAACAGATAGCGGGTGAAGAGGTCTATCAGTTGATTCTTAACCTTTGCAAAATGCAGGAAGCTTCTGTGCAGCAATTTGACTGGAAGTTTACTCAAAAGGCTGATACGGGTGAGGTTTTTTCTGCTTTGCTTTTATCTGAGCTTTACAAAGGTCACGAGTACGGGCCTCAGTTCACCGAAGAAAAGGCGGAATATATTGCCGAAAATTTCGGTGAATTTGCCGACAATATAGTGTATCTTCTCGGTATTCAGGTCAACGGCAAAAATGTTGACACTCTGAAAGAGCTTTTAAAGGGATTAATCAATGGTTCGGTTTATAACAGTGCAAATGTTATTGCACTTAGAGATGCCCTGGCAGCTGTGTTTGCAGATATCGACAAGCTTGAAATAAACGGTATCAATGCAGGCAGATATATTACCGATATTCTTAAAGCTGAGGGTATTGCGGATCTGGCGGCAGTGGGTCAGGTCGAGGTTCCCGAGTTCAGTGAAGACAAAAGTATGTTTACAGAATATCTTTGTGCCCTGTTGCGTCCGATTTATCCCGTGCTTAATTATATTTTAGCGGACAAAGATATCTCACTGCTTATAAAGGGTGAGGATAAGGGCTTAATATCTCTTAAGGGTGCAAAGGGATATGCTTACGGTGTTGTTCCCGTGCTCGAAGTGCTGGGCTGCAAAGATATACTCACTCCCGATGAGTACTCTGCCGCTGTTGAAGCTGACAGTGATGCACTGATTATGACGATACTTAATCCTCTTCTTAACAGAATCGACGAAATTTTAAAAGATGATCCCGCTCAGGAAATTCTCGATATGCTTGCCAATGTTATATATTTCATCAATTCAAACGGTGTTGATACGGTGATCAAAAACACCCTCAATGCGGTTTATGCACTTTTAAGTGCCATTGAGCCTATTGCTAAAATTGACCTTTATGAGCTTATGGGAACAGATTTTGCAACCATAGACTTTGAGTGGATTTTCAATAAAATTCTCGATATGATTTATGAATCAACGGGATACAGATTTACTGCTGTCAAGGCGGATGCAATAAATGAGCTTACGGTGGGTCAGCTTGTATCCTATACCTCAAAAAACGGTGAAACTGCCTATAAGATGATTTACACTCCAAGCGGTACCGTCGGCGGCAAAGCCGAAATGACAACTGTGATAATGAGGCTTCTGGTAACCTTTATTATGCACGAAAACAACCGCGAAATGCTTCTCGGTTTGCTGAGGGATAACTTTAATATGACAGCCGAAACTGAAAAATATGTTTCGGGCATTATGGCTGTTGTGGCAGAGAGTGCAACAGAAACAAAGCTCGGAATGGATGCCGCACTTGCAATGATATACTATCTGTTTTACAGTGCCGATATCGGAGCAGGCAACACTGCAACGGGCATAAAGGATCTCAATGCAGAATGGACGAAAATTCTGAGGGAAATGATTGAGTCAAAGGATGAAGGTAAAGCTATGGCAGGCAAGATTATTGCAGGCATACTTGATCTTGATATTTTTGAAGATATTGTTGATTCCCAAGGCGGTATTGCGCCCAACGGCTTGCTGAAGTTCTTTCAGAAAATTGCCGAATGGTTCAGAAATATAGGCACTTGGTTCAGCAATCTTTTCTCTTGAGCAGATAAAGATATATAAGATTAAAAACAGCTGCCCTCAGGTGGCTGTTTTTATGTTGACAGTTAAATTTCTCTTTGGTATAATGATAAAAAAGCACGGTTTAGCCGTGACATCAGAAAAGGTGATAATATGAAAACTGTTTCAAAATTGTTCTTTGGCGCAGCAGGTGTTGCCGTTGCAGCCTACGGCACATGGACTCTTATTGATGAACTGCTTTTTAATAAAAAGATGGTTTTACCTCAGGAGGTCGGAGCTAAATTTTCAGGCTGTGATATGAGCCATCTTCACGAGGTGCTGACCAATAATCTCAAGTGGGTTGAAGATTACGGATATGAAAAGCACTATATTATGTCAGAAAAAGGCGAGGGACTCGTAGGTTACCTTATGAAAGCTAAGGAGCCGAGCAATGTTTATGTTTTCGGTGCTCACGGCTACAGAAGCTACGGCAAAAAGGAATTCTGCGGTTTTGCACAGTATTATCTCAGCAGGGGAGTAAATGTATTTTTCCCTGACCATATAGCTTCAGGCGAAAGCGACGGTACTCACTGCACCTTCGGTTATCAGGAAAAAGAAGACTGTATGAAGTGGCTCGGGTATATGACCGACCATTTCGGCAAGGATATCAAGATTATTCTTCACGGTGTATCAATGGGCAGTGCTACTGTTTGTATGATGAGCGGCAGAGATGACCTGCCCGAGAATGTTAAATTCACGGTTGCGGACTGCGGTTTTACAACTGCAAAGGCTCTGTTTAAGTTTAAGATGGATGCACTTAAGATTCCCGATGTGGGACTTCTGAGAGGTGTTAATCTTGCAAACAAGCTCAACCATGGCTTTGATTTCAGAGATATTGCACCTGTTGAGAGTGTAGTGAAAGCTAAAGTGCCTATGTTCTTTGTACACGGCAAAGAGGATAACCTTGTGCCGGCATTTATGGCACAGGAGCTTTATGAAGCTTGTGGCAGTGAACATAAGGATATTCTCATTGTTGAGGGTGCAGACCACGCTCAGGCGCATCTTATTGGCAAAGAAGCATATGAAGCAAAGATGGATGAATTTATGGAAAAGTTCGTAAAATAAAAAATAAGTAAAGTTTTGGTCAAGCTTTTACAAAAGCTTGCGGGGTGCGGGGCAGAGCCCTGCAACAAGAAATCAAACCCACCTGAATTCCCCAAAAAGGAAACAGGTGGGTTTTATCGTGGTGAGAAAGAGAATTATCTGAGAGTTATATATCCTGCCTGAGCAACACATTTCTGCCCCTCGTCGCTGAGTATCCAATCAAGGAACTGACCGCCGATTTTCTCATCATCGCCCTCTTTGATTACACCGTAATAGTTAGTTGTGAAAGGATAGGAGCCGTTTCTGATATTTTCGTCGGTGGGAGCAATGCCATTTACAGCGACAGTTTTGATGTTGTCATTTTTGTAGAGAGTGTCGATGTAATATCTGTAAGTGTAGCCGAGACTTGCAGTTTCATTTTCATACTCTGCAACGGCATCAACAAGCTCGCCCATACCTACAATGATTTTCACCTCAATAGGGTCTATCATATCAGCACCGCCCATAACAAGGTTTTCCATTGCTGTTTGTGAGCCTGAATTTTTTTCGCGCTGAAAAGCTCTGATTTTTTCATCTTTGCCGCCGACTTCTTTCCAGTTTGTGATTTCACCGGTGTAGATTTTCTTTATCTGTTCAACTGTGAGACTTTCAACGGGATTGTCCTTATGGGTGATGAAAACAAAGGCATCATAGCATACGGGAGTTTTCTTAAAGGTTATGCCGAGACTTTCAGCCTGAGCTATTTCTTCGTCAGAGGGCTCTGTTGCGATGACAAGGTCAACTCCTCGCATATCGATATAGGCATCCAACTGATAGTGCACATAGTTTTGTGACTGATTCATAGGGTCCATCAGGTTTTCATAAGCATAGTGGGTGGTGGAAAACTGCACAAACTGATTAGCTGTCGTATCGTGAAAACCAAGGTGCTGTCTTGCAAATTCAACTGCCATAGGTACACATACAGTTGAGCCGTCTATATGAGGATATGTGCCTTTGTCGCAGTAGTTGTTGGAAAATCCCTCTTCGGTTACAGTGGTGATTTCTCCGAGCTTAAATTTTGAGTTGCTGACTATCTGTTGCCAGTTGTTGCCACGCTCAACATTCTGATTGATAGAGCCCCATGAGCCTGTTTTATCGGCTGTGCCTAAATCTTTATTAGCAAGGTATCGGTTAATATCGTCTTCAAATACAAAACCGCCTGCTACACAGCCGATGCCTATAACAGCCACAAGAAGACCTGCAATAACCTGCTTGAGCTTACCTACAGTAGTAAAGTCGAATATGCTGTAAAAGCATCTGACAGCGAAGCTTATTAGTGCAAGCAAAAAGAAAATATAGTTTTCGCCGAAGAACATATAGCTGTCTTCTTTGCCGTTGGGAAAAATGAGATAAAACACGAAACAAAGTATAACTGCAATTACAGGTGAAATGAGAGTCATATAAGGCTTGATGTCGGTGAGATTTCTGGAAAGAACATCAGCAATTACGGGAAAAATCAAGGGCGTAAAACACAGCAGCTCGGGCACATCATAGCTGAAAGCAATTGTACCGATTGAAAATCCTCCTTCTGCCAAAAGGTAAACACCAACAACGCCAATGCAGTGAAGAAATGTCATAATGACGAGGATGAGTATGGTTTGAGGTTTTGATAAATGTTTCTTATTCATAGGTTTTCTCCTTTCGTCTTTTGTAATTTCATTATAGCAAGGTGAATTTGCGAGTGCAAGGGGAGAGAGCAATACTTAAGAAAATCGTAAGGAATGGAAAATCAGCGCATTTTTGATTACTTTTTGTGCGCCAGCAAAAAGTAATGCCCGCCCGGCGAGGGCATACATAAACAAAAAAGCAGAGTGCATTTCTACACTCTGCTATATTTTTTTATTTGCGAGACGCTGTCTCGCGCTCTGCAAGCTTTTGTAAAAGCTTGACCAAAACTTTAGTTATATTATATTTTTAAACTCTTCTACAAGTTTTTTAGCAACCTCAATTGTGCACTCACCCTTACGAGGTGTACCACAATAAGAATAAGTAAAGCTATACTCAAAATCACGAAGCTTCTGCTGGAACTCTGTAGTCTCGTAGTCGTTTCTTTCATTGTGATGGAACTCTGTATCCGAAATGTGGCTGATATCCTCACCAAACGCGGCTCTCAGCTCATTGAAGAACATAAGCCAACGGGGAAGATAATAGTCTTTCACGAGACCTGCCCATTCTTTCCAGGCATAGTCAAAAAGCTCGTTGTTTACATAGGGACCCCATATAGTGATAAGAGCTACCTCATTCTGTCTGAAAAGCTCTCTGTGCTCGTCACAGCAAGCATTGTCCATAGCTTCTTTGATGTGAGTGTCAAAGCTTAATTCGTCTCTTGTGGCGAGTATTCTGTCGACACCTAAAAGTATTTTCTCAAAGAGAGTGCAGTTATCTTCAAATGCAATCTTGTCGTGATAGCGGAAGCTTTCCATTATGGCAAAGTACACCTCTTTTGCTTTGTTGGAAAGCACCTGTCTCAATATATCGCAGACGTCAAATTTGTAACCGTCGGTAGTTGCATTTTCAGCTTTGAGAAGCTCTGTCACAGCACTGAAAAGCACCTTGTTGTCGTATCTTAATTCAACCTTGTCGTTGGGAGCTGTGTGATAGTGAGTGGTGGAGGGCCTTGCGGCAACTATGGAGCTTGTCTCTCTGCCGATGCACTTGGGATTATAGCAGCTGTCTCTGAGGGCGAAAACAGCATTTTTGAGACATTCCTCTTCACTGCCGTAACGTCTTTCAGCATAGTCGGTAAGCCACGCGTCAAGGTCAACTGCTTTATCCTGAGTGATTGTGTGGAAAGCGAGGTCATAGTAAAGGGGATTCTGGAAGAAACCTTCCATAAACAGACCTGTGCCCACCTCTGAGGGGTATTTCTCTTTTCTCACTGCATACTGATTTTCTGCGAGTAATTCAGCTGAGCCATGAAGAGAGTTTCTGTCGCCGAAATTGTGAAGGGTACCGCAAATAAAGCTGTAACCCCAGAAGCCTTTGTGAAGCTCGCTCTTACTGCCGTCAAGGTCGAGGATAAGAAGCTTGTCTTTGTCGACAGCTTTGACTATCTCTTCACGAAGTGACCAGGCTTGCATTACCCAGGTTGCATCTTTGTCAAAATCGCTGTACATTTTAGATACAGTCTTGCCTACATTGGCAAGGTACACGCCGCCGTCTGTGGGAGGCTCGTTTTCGTGGAATGGGTCACAAGCATAGTAGTGGTACGCACCGAAAAGCTCCTTTTGTTTTTCGAGAAGTGCTTTGCCGAAAACTGAGAAGTTTTTATCGAGAGGATCAAATTGACAAGTGCCGGGATAACCGCACCAGGTGGGTAATTGTTGAAAATCAGAGTCGGGGAAAACCTCACTGAGGAAAGCGGGGATATGACCTGCAAAGCCCTGCTGAATGGGCGTCATACCAAGTTCAACCTGACGGTCAATGATTTTTCTGCCGAGCTCAAGGCGTTTGTCGATATATTTTTTGTCGGGAATATGCATAAATGAATCAAGGTTAGTCATCATCTGCCAGGCATAATATGAGGGGCCCGCGATGAATGAGAGAGCCTTTTCCTCGCTGATGCCGAAATCGAGCAGTGTATAGAAAACAGTAGCCTCGTTGCCGATGACACTAAGGGGCATATTGATGCCGTTCATAGCCATAAAGTCGATTTCTTTTTCCCATTTGTCCCACTGCCACGCGCGCATAGAATATGAAAGTGTGCAGTAGTTGAGATAAGCTCTTCTTTCCTGGTCGATGATGTGCAGAGTTGTTTCGGTGGGCAGGGGAGCATCTTTAACGCAAAGCTCGGTGTTGCCGCAATGAGCCAAGTTTACTCTGCAATATTTTTTCAGATAAGCATAATAGCCCATAGCCTGACTGATTTTACAGTCACCCTTTATGAGCACTCTACCGTCTTTTTCACTTATTTCATAATAGTTTTTGCCGTTCATTCTCTCGGTAGTTTCGAGGATGAAGCAATCGGCAATATCGGGAGTATTTCTTTTAATAAGATTAATCATTTATAAGTCCTCCTGTTTTCACAAGGTCATAAAGTTTCTGCTTGAAGCCGTAAGTCGCCATAAGCTTTTCGACTTCGCTTAAATCGGACGAAGCTGTCTTTTTAAGCTTACATCTGAGCATAAGATTCTTCGGTGAGTGAGCGAAGTCCACAAACTCGATAATGTCAACCTCATATCCGCATTTTTTGAGTATCTCGGCTCTGATGCTGTCGGTGAGAAGTGCCGAGAAGCGCTCTTTGATAAGCCCGTGAGTGAGGAGCAAATCGAAGTCACCGCCCTTTTTGATTGAAGAGCACACCTCGTGCTGACAGCAGGGTACGGAGAAGATATGCTTTACGCCGTGGCTGATGGCGTGATAGAGAGCAAAGTCCGTTGCTATATCGCAGGCGTGAAGAGTGATAACCATATCAACATTATCTTTATATACCTCGCCTTTGGTAACGTCGTTGACATAGAATTTAAGGTTATCATAGCCGTATTTCTCGGCAATTTCGTTGCAGTTTTTAACTACATCTTCTTTTAAATCAAAGCCTAAAACTTTAGCTTTAACTTTTTTGATTTCGGTGAAGTAGTAATAAACGATGAAAGTCAGATAAGACTTACCGCAGCCGAAGTCGAGGATAGTAACCTCATCTTTATTCATCTTAGAAAAGCTGTCGTCAATGATTTCAATGAAGCGGTTAATCTGCTTATATTTGTCATACTTGCTTGCAACCACCATAAAGTCCTTGCCGAAAACCCCTAAATCCACAAGGGCAGGTATATTCTGACCCTGGGGCAGAATATAGTTTTTCTCTTTGTTGTGCTTGGCAGGCTCGACTTTTTTTATGTCGTTGCCCGTGACCTTGCGTTTGGTCTTGTCGGGAAAAATCGTATACTGCACTGTGGTGCCCTCGGCGGTGAGACAGGCTTGTTTAAATGCACTTTTGCCCGCGTCCTCACACCATAAAAGAAAATCTTTTTCGCTTAAATTTTCGTGAAAAACCTGATTGTTTTTGTGCTTTTCAAGTTGCCACTTTATGCCCTGCTTGGTTTCAAAGGGTCGGGCTGTTATTTTCGAAAACTCGAAAGTTTTATCTTTTCTGTCGCTGAAAGCCAGTTTTTTAATCTTGCCAGTCAGAGCAAGTATATCTTCGTTTATAATAAACATCGGCGCACCTCGTGATAATTGCTGTGAATATAATATCACAAAAGAATACAAATGTACAGAGGTATATGATATTGACTTGACTATATCTTTCCTTTAAGTTATAATTAATACATTACGGAGAAAGGAATGAAAATTATGGAAAACAAATTTTCTCTCGACAAATCAAAAAAAGTCTTTCCTATAATTCTTATGGTTATAGGTCTCGGAATTATGGTGGCACAGCTTGTTACAAGACAGAATCTCGTCGGTCTTGTAAGTCTTCTTTATTGCTGTATTATGTCTGCTGTGATTCTTCTTTCACTCATAATTAAAAAGAAAGTGTATCTGCCTATGATTTTAGGTTATGCTTTCTCGTTTATCGGTCTTTATCTTTTCCACGTTATCTGGGGCGCAGATGCAGGCTTCGGTGCATTCTGCAGCGGTCTTGCAGGCTGGTCTTCAGCAGAGAATCCTCTCTTTGCGGGTCAGGGCAGTATTCTTACAAGAATTGCAGGTAACTTCCTTTTAGGCCTTCCTGCTATCGCATCACTTCTCGGCCTCTTGGTTGTAGCTAAGAAAAAGGGTATGAAGTCTTGTGCAAAGGGTGCTCTTTCAACAGTGCTCAGCGTGCTTTTTATGGCTTCATCAGTGCTTGCTGTGCTTACAGGCAATCTTCGTTCAAAGCCCGTTACAGAAAGACTCTGGGACGGTCACGACGACTATCTTGACGGTGTTGATAAAAATACCCAGGGCAAACCTAACGTACTCGTAATTATGATGGACGATATGGGTTACGGTGACACCTCTCTCAACGGTGCTATCTACGAAACACCAAATATGGACTCAATCGGTGAAAACGGTCTTAATTTTGAGAATTTCTATTCAAGCTATTCAGTTTGTTCTCCTGCCCGTTTTGCAGCTCTCACAGGCCGTTACCCCTACAGAGGCTATGCCGATAATGTAATCTACCCCACAGTTTCAACCTTCAGCCCCTTTGCTCAGACAAGAGTTTACAACTCATTCGAAATGGGCAACAACGTTGACGGTATGATGGGCGACGAAATCACTATTGCAGAGGTATTCCAGCAGGCAGGCTATGCAACAGGTGCGTTCGGCAAGTGGCACTTAGGTGACTACGGCGAGTACCTGCCCACAAATCAGGGCTTCGACTATTTCTACGGCTCACACCATGTTAATGATATGAAGCCTTTCTATCACGTATCAGAAGAAAACGGCGAATACACAATCGTACACGGCACCGACGAAATGAAAGACGAAAACGGAAAGAAAGACCAGAGTAAGCTTACCGAGTGGATTCACGAAGAAATTACCACCTGGATTACTGATACAGTTACAAACAGTGATGAGCCTTTCTTCGCATATTATGCAACACCCTGGCCTCACGGTCCTGTTTTTGCAGGTGACGACTATGACGGCGTAAGCGGTATGGGTACATATGTTGACTGTATTACAGAGTTTGATACATATCTCGGTGAACTTTTTGGCACAATGGAAGAGCTCGGTGTGCTCGAAGACACAATCATTATCTTCTCAAGTGATAACGGACCTGCTCTTGAAGGTAGCACAGCAGACCTTCGCGGTGCGAAATATCTGCCCTATGAAGGTGGCCAGAAAGTACCCTTTATGATCAGATGGGATAACAACGGCGGCCTCTTTGAAAAGGGCGGCACAAGAAGCAACAGCGCAACATTCGTTGACTTTTTCCCCACACTTATTGAACTTTGCGGTATCACCAACGGTGGCGAAAACAATGTTATGCCTGCTGACCGTGAAATCGACGGTGTTTCATTCGTACCCGTTATTGAAAAAGACACTCCTGTACATACAGAGGAACACCCCATTTTACATATGAAGCGCGAGGACATCAAGGCTATCCAATACACAGTACCCTCACAGACAGTCAAGGATATGTATCCCGATTATGACTATGATATTCTCGATAGCGAATATCTCACTCTGAAATATTTCGATAAGGCTCCCAACGATAACTCAGCATTCTTTGATAAGAGCCGTAAAAACTGGCTCCACATCCTCACTGATGACTATCAGGAAAACTACAACCGTACAGTTGTATATCCCGAGATTTCAGCTAAGATGAACGAAGAGCTTAAGGGTATCCAAAAAGCTTTCGCAGACAACAGAAGAGGTATCATCGAATAATGCCGCCGCTTTCTATAATGATAAAGCCGGCTTCAAGTCTTTGCAATCTTCGCTGTAAATATTGCTTTTATTGCGATGTTGCCGCCAACCGAGA
>JAZRDY010000047.1:0-7453 GCA_045660525.1 Acutalibacteraceae bacterium
AAGGCGCTCTCAAGCACGTTAAGATTCGTCTTGCTGTTGAAAAGATTGCAGTTCTCGAAGCTCTCGACGTAACTGAAGATCAACTCGAAGCTGAATATAAGAAGTTCGCTGTGCAGTAGGGTATGGAAGTAGACAAGATTAAGGAAGTTGTTCCTGCTGATGGTCTCAAAGCTGATATGCTCAAGGAAAAGGCAATCACCTTCGTTAAGGATAATGCTAAGGTTACAACAGCAAGAAAGCCCAGAGCTAAGAAAGAAGAAGCTCCCGCCGCTGACGCTGAATAATCTTAAAGTTTAATGAATAATCTTAAATGATTATTTAAGGTTAATTTAACACAGAATATCTATAATAGAGTGGAACTGGCTGAATTTGTCAGTTCCTCTATTGCAATATAAATATATTTCAGGAGGTATAATTATGCCATTAGTACCTTATGTTGTAGAACAGACTAACCGCGGTGAAAGACAGTACGACATTTATTCCCGCCTTTTAAACGACAGAATTATTGTGCTTTCAGACGAAGTTAACGATGCAACTGCAAGCCTTGTTGTGGCTCAGATGCTCTTCCTCGAAAGCCAGGACAGTGAAAAGGATATCAGCTTTTACATCAATAGCCCCGGCGGCAGTGTAACAGCAGGTATGGCTATATACGACACAATGCAGTATATCAAGTGCGATGTTTCAACAATCTGCATGGGTATGGCTGCAAGTATGGGTGCATTCCTTCTTTCTTCAGGTGCAAAGGGCAAGAGATACGTTCTTCCCAATGCTGAGGTTATGATTCACCAGCCTTCAGGCGGTGCAAAGGGTCAGGCAACAGATATCAAAATTGTCGCTGATCACATTCTCAGAACCAAGGCAAAACTCAACAAGATTTTAGCTGAAAATACAGGTAAGCCTATTGAGGTTATCGCTGCCGACACAGAAAGAGATAACTTTATGACTGCCGAAGAAGCTCTCGAATACGGTCTTGTTGATAAGATTATGTATAAAAGATAATTTAAAGAGGTAATTATATATGGCAAGAGATGGCGACATCAAAGACAAGTCCGTAAGATGTTCCTTTTGCGGCAAACTGCAAAGCGATGTTAAATCACTCATTGCAGGTCCCGGCGTATATATCTGCGACCAGTGTGTAGCTCTTTGCGAAGACATTATAGCTGATATGGATGAGGAAAAGATCAAGGAAGATGAACTTGACTTTACTTCTCTTAAAAAGCCTCAGGAAATCAAGGCAAAGCTCGATGAATATGTAATCGGTCAGGAAGAGGCTAAAAAAGCTCTTAGTGTTGCCGTTTACAACCACTATAAGAGAATATATACAGGCAGCAAAGGTGATGTTGAAGTCAGCAAAAGTAACATTCTTATGCTCGGCCCTACAGGTGTTGGTAAGACAATGCTTGCTCAGACACTTGCCCGCATACTTGATGTACCCTTTGCCATTGCCGATGCAACAACTCTCACCGAAGCAGGTTATGTTGGTGAAGACGTTGAAAATATTCTTCTCAGACTTTTACAGGCTGCTGATATGGATGTTGAAAGAGCAGAAAAGGGTATCATCTATGTTGATGAAATCGATAAGATTGCCCGTAAAAGTGAAAGCACCTCAATTACCCGTGATGTAAGCGGTGAGGGTGTACAGCAGGCACTGCTCAAGATTCTTGAGGGTACTGTTTCAAATGTACCGCCTCAGGGTGGCAGAAAACATCCTCAGCAGGAGTTTATACAGATTGATACATCAAATATTCTCTTTATCTGTGCCGGTGCCTTTGACGGCATTGAAAGACAGGTTGAAAAGAGAATGGGTAACTCAGGTATGGGCTTCGGTGCTAAAATCAAGAGTAAAGACGAATATGCCAAAGACAAGGTAATGCATAAGGTTATCCATCACGACCTTGTGAAGTTCGGTCTTATTCCTGAGCTCGTGGGTCGACTCCCCGTTATCACAGCTCTTGATAATCTTGACGAAGATGCTCTTGTGAAAATTATGACTGAGCCTAAAAATGCTCTCGTTAAGCAATATCAATATCTTTTCGGTATTGACGGTATCGAACTTCAGTTTGAAGAAGACGCTCTGAGAAGTATCGCTAAGAATACTCTTGAAGCAGGTACAGGTGCCCGTGGTCTTCGCTCTGTGATTGAAAAGCTTCTGATGGAGTATATGTACTCTTTCCCCTCAAGCGGTAAAAGCGGTGTACTTACAGTAACTAAGGATACAGTTGAAAACGGTGCTGAGCCGATTTTTGAAGAAAAAGATATAACTCAGATAAAAAATGTAAAGATACCTTTACCTAAGCGCAAAAAGTCTGAATAAGCTATTGACTTTTTGTATATGCTTGTGTTAAAATACCATAGTATAAAAATTACGGAGGTTTAATCTTATGACAGCTCTTCAGTATGTATTAGCGATTGTTATTATACTTGTTTCAATTGGCATTATTGCTTTAGTTATGCTTCAGGAAGGCAAACAGCAGGGTCTCGGCGCTATTGCAGGTGCAGCAGACAACTTCTTCGGTAAGAATAAGGGTAAGACTATGGATGCTCAGCTTGCTAAGTTCACAAAGATTCTTGGTGTAGTTTTCTTCATCCTTGCACTTGCTGCATCACTTCTTGTTCTTTTCGGTGCATAAGAATATCAGACAATCAAAGAAAAAGGCGGACTTTGGTCCGCCTTGATTTTTTTATAGTTATTGCTGAAATTAGGGCGGGGGCTCATGACTGCGGCTGAGCCGCAGTGAAGTGACGCAGTCGCTTTGGCAATCCACATTAACGTGGATTGCCCATGAGCCCCCGGCTACCTTGTTGAAGAAACTTAAATATAATTCACCTTTGCTGTGTTTCTGGGAGGTATTCTCTCATATTTTACATTGGGATAGCCGATAACGAGAGTGGTTACGGGTTTATAACCCTTGTCGAGCTTAAGCATAGATCCGATTTTCGGATTAAGCTTTGCAGCAGCTACAAAAAATCCGCTGTAAAGTACACCGAGTCCGAGACTCTCAGCCATAAGCTCCATATAAGAAGAGGCAAGACAAGCACTTGTGTTACCCTTGCCGCTGACAACAATTACAAGAGGAGCCTTCTTAAAAAAGAAGTTGTCATCAATAGTTGAGTTTTTGATATATGATGAAAAGGGTGTAACTGCTTTTTGTCCCCATCTGAAAAATTTGACACATTCTTTTTCAATGTGAGGTATAGAGTCCGTTATAACGGTGAATGCAAAGTCCTGAGCATTGGTACCTGTGGGACAGTAACGACCTGCCTCGATGATTTTTGCAATGTTCTCGTCAGAGATTTTCTTATCCTTAAACTGACGGATTGTTCTTCTTGATTTCATAGCCTGAAGAAGCTTGTCAGCATCAAATTCGGTCATATCCACGATTTTTTCTTCGTCCATATCAGGGTAATCTCTCATTGATACTGCACCTGTGGGACAGATAGCAAAGCAGTGGCCGCACTGAATGCATCTTTCATATTTGAATACGGCTTTACCGTCGATTATGCCAAGCTTTTCGCTTACACAGTCTTTGACACATTTGCCGCAACCGATACATTTTTCTTTGTCTATAATAATAGGCTTCATAGTGTTTCTCCTTACGGTTTATTTCTATATCAGTATAAACTAAAGAAAGGTCGGTGTCAAGTTTTCGCTTGCACTGAAGGATAAACTATGATATAATATCAAATTGAAATGAGGTGAAAGCATGGCAAACTTTAATGAAAAAGAGCTTAAATCACACATAAAGTCAGGTGAGTTCTATCCTATATATCTCATCTGCGGTGATGAGGATTACCTTAAAAAGACATATACAGATATGATTGCATCTAAAAATGTTGAGCCTGCTTTCGAAAGGTTCAATCTTCAGAAGTTTGACGGCAAAGGTCTCGACTTAGCCGATGTCTTTGAGCAGGCAAGCATTATGCCTATGATGAGCGATAAGCGTTGCCTTATAGTTGAGGACTATAAATTAGAGGGTGCCAACGACAAAGATATCAGCAATATCACTGCTTATGCCGAGTCTTGCCCTGATACATCCATAGTTATGTTCGTTCAGAAAAATGCTGAATTTTCCCTTGTCAAGGCTAAGAAGGCAGCTGACATTATCTCAAAGCACGGAGCTGTCTGTGTTCTTAACAAAAGAACAGGCAATGACCTTATCAAGCCTCTTATTTCATCGGCAAATAAGCAGGGCTGTATTCTGTCTGTGCAGATGGCTAACTACCTTGTCTCTCAGGTGGGTGACGATTTTAATGTACTCATCAACGAGCTTCACAAGGTTTGCGGTTATGCCGCCGGGGAAATCACAAAAGCTCATATTGATGCGGTTGCAGTTAAAACAGACGATGTTAAAATCTATTATCTGACCAAATCGCTTATGCAAAAAGACTTTGACAAGGCATATAAAGTGCTTCACAGTCTGTTGAAGCAAAAGGTATCACCGGAATATATTCTCGGTACTATTGTTAGCTCTTATGTTGATATGTACCGTGCCAAGGTGTCACTTTTTTGTGGTGAGAGAGCAGAAGCTCTTTCGACAGATTTCGGCTATAAAAACACAGCTTTCCGTCTGACTAATGGTGCAAGAGATGCATCAAAAATGGATTTGCCCACTTTGAGGAAGTGTCTTGAAGTCCTCAGTGAAGCTGATATGAAACTGAAAAAAAGCCACGATGATGAGATTATAGTTTTAGAAAAACTTATGGTAAAGCTTTTTCTTGTCTCAAATGGTGAAAGAGTATGATTAAAATTGATAAGCCCATTATAGTTGAGGGCAAATATGATATAATCAAGCTCAGCAGAATTGTTGATGCGCTGATAATAAAGACAGACGGCTTCGGTATTTTTAAGGATAAAGAAAAGCAGGCCCTTCTTCGCCGTCTTGCCGATGAAAAAGGGATAATAGTTTTAACCGACAGTGATTCGGCAGGCTTTCTTATCAGAAAGTTTCTCAAGTCATCTATTGCTGATGATAAAATTACCCACGTCTATATTCCCGATGTTTACGGCAAAGAAAAACGTAAAACTCAGGCAGGTAAAGAGGGAAAGCTCGGTGTTGAGGGTATCAGTGAGTCAGTTTTGCTTGATGCTTTTAAAAGGGCAGGAGTAATCTGCAGTGAAACATCTGACGAAGAAAGACGTCTTATTACCAACATCGATTTATATGAAGCAGGTCTTATGGGCAGAGATAACAGCAAAGAAA
This sequence comes from Acutalibacteraceae bacterium, assembly GCA_045660525.1. GTDB lineage: Bacteria > Bacillota > Clostridia > Oscillospirales > Acutalibacteraceae > UBA6857. Next base: position 5,202 of record JAZRDY010000047.1, read on the forward strand.
AAAGAGTAAGACTTATGAAAGCTCTTGCTTTACCCGAAAGACTTTCTACTTCATCACTTATAAAAATACTCAATACCTTTGTTACATATGAAGAATTCATAGAAAAACTTAAGGAGATAGATTTATGAGAATAGGTCATGGATACGATGTACATAAGCTCGTAGAGGGCAGAAAGCTTATTATGGGCGGTGTAGAGATACCCTATGAAAAAGGACTTCTTGGTCACTCTGACGCAGATGTACTCTTGCACGCCATATCAGATGCTCTTTTAGGTGCTGCCGCTTTAGGTGATATCGGCAAACTTTTTCCTGATACTGACCCTAAGTTCAAGGGTGCCGACAGCCTTGTGCTTATGGCTGAGGTTTACAGACATCTCAAAGAAATGGGATATTCGGTGGTTAATGTTGATGCAACTATAATCGCTCAGAGACCCAAAATGAGAGGCTACATAGATACCATGAGACATAACATTGCCAAAACTTTAGAATGTGATATCGACTGCATAAACGTTAAGGCAACCACAGAAGAGGGTATGGGCTTTACAGGTGAGGGTATGGGTATATCAGCCCACGCCGTCTGTCTTATAGATAAAGCTTAAAGAACATTGGCGAGGTTGGTCTGAGTGTTTTCGCATATTTCGTGGATATATCCCTGACATTCTCTTATGGAAAGAAGGCAATAGCTGTAGTTTCCGTCGTGAATACTGCCGTATACGCTGATAATGCTTTTCTGAGGTTCCACAACTGAATTATCGCCGATAAAAACACTTAATAAAATATCATTCTTTTCCCAGTTTTCCATGAGCTCATTGGCTGTTTCCTTTGCCAATGAGTATTTTTCTTCTTTAAGCTCATTTGCACATTTTTCAAGGGTATGGTCCAAAGCTGTGCAGTAGTCAAGAACATACTTTTCAGAATAATAATTATATATAAATAAGAGGCAAAGCACCACAAAAGAAAAAACAAGTCTTTTCATTTTTTCACCGCCTTTTTAACCGTATATATGTTGCCCTGACTGTCGGCGGTCATAAGGAAAACCTCATTTACAGTCAGGTTATTTTTCTTCAGTATTTTCTGAAGCTTTTCTTGAGTCATAGAGCACAGCTCAAAATCGCGCTTTATAATTTTGCCGTCGCTTATCACAAGGCAGGGCAGGGTGTTTTCTCGGCAGGGTACATTTAAATCTTTTGGCGTAACGGGCTCGGCCTCTTTTTTTAGTCTGACACTGACAGAGCCATTGGTTTCAATATAAGCATATTGCACGTCAGCAATGTCAAAAACGTCTTTGAGTCTGAGAGCTTCCATAAGATCGTCGGTGCTGTAGCGAATCATTGAAAGATTGTCTTTAAGTAGATGTCCGTCTTTTATAATCAGCACACTGTGACCTTGCATCATAGTGCGATAGGGGCGAAATTTCATAGCTAGGAATGATGAGAACAGCTCAAGAGCAACAAATAAAAAAATTAAAGATATGCCGCTGAGTACGGGGAAATCCTTATCCTCGAGTGGCATCGCGGCTATTTCAGAGAGTACCATAGTTGTAACCAGCTCACCCGGTTGAAGTTCGCCGATCTGTCTTTTTCCCATAAATCTTACGGCCACGGCCAGCATAGTATAGATTATTAGGCCTTTTATAAGTATATTCATACAATCTCACCTCTTTTGAGAGTATTGACAAAAACAAATAAAAATAACATAGTTATTACTTAAATAAACAGCTTTACGGTAAATTCGGAAATTAAAGTATATTTTTATACCACGATTAATATAATGTTAATAATATTTTTATAATTATGGCAATATGATAATGTATAATACAAAACACAAATTGAAAAAGTGTATCAAAACAAAGGAGGTAGTGTAAATGAAAGATCCGTTATTTTTAATACTGAATATGCTCAGCAAAATTCTCAGCCGTATTACAGATATTTTTTTATTTATTTTTCTCAACTATTTCCCTGACGAAAAGCCACAGTCTAAGCCTGAAATCGATTTTTTGGGTTCAGATATCTTTTAATAAAAATTTTTCAAAAAAAATTGAAAATAACCATTGACAAACAGAAAGTTTTCTGATATAGTATACAAGTCGCTGTGAGAGATAAGTCTCAAACGGAAGATGTGGGAGCATAGCTCAGCTGGGAGAGCATCTGCCTTACAAGCAGAGGGTCACAGGTTCGAGCCCTGTTGTTCCCACCATAAATGGCCCGGTAGTTCAGTTGGTTAGAACGCTAGCCTGTCACGCTAGAGGTCGAC
>JAZRDY010000048.1:0-12596 GCA_045660525.1 Acutalibacteraceae bacterium
CAGTGTGATGAAAATATTGGAGTGTATCAGATGAAAATACTCGTAATAAACGGCCCCAATCTTAATATGCTTGGCATCAGAGAGCCTGGGCACTACGGCAGTGAAACTTATGACGATTTAGTTGAAAAGATAGAGAATCACTGCAAAAATAAAGGGATAGAATATGAGTGCTATCAGTCAAATCACGAGGGCTGCCTTGTTGATAAAATTCAAGAGGCTTACGGCAACACTGACGGCATAGTTATCAATCCCGGAGCTTATACTCATACAAGCATTGCTATTTTAGATGCTGTCAAGAGTGTATCTATCCCCACAGTTGAGGTGCACATCTCAAAGGTGGAAGAAAGAGAGGATTTCCGTCAGATAAGCTATATCAGACTTGCGGCGGCTAAGACTATCACAGGTCACGGCACCGACGGCTATCTTGAAGCTATTGACTTCCTTTCAGAAAATTATAAGAAGTGATAATATGATACTTAATATAAAGCCTTCGCAAATCAAAGGTGAAGCGAAGGCGCCTTCCTCAAAGAGTATGGGCCACAGACTTCTTATCTGTGCAGGCCTTGCTGAGGGCAAAAGCGAAATTAAAAACATCCTTTTCAGCGAAGATATTCTTGCTACTCTCGATTGTCTCGAGACTATGGGTGCTGAAATTCAAAAGGGCAACGACTCGGTTACAGTTGTCGGTACTCTGCCGAAAAAATCAGGCGGTAATATTTATAACTGCCGTGAAAGCGGGAGCACCCTGAGGTTTTTTATCCCTCTTGCGATGATGGACGAGGGTGAGAGCCTTTTCACAGGATATGGCAGACTTATGGAAAGACCCATGGAGGTCTATGAAAACATTGCCGGGGAAAAGGGCATAACCTATATTAAAAACGACAGCGGTATAACTGTTGGCGGTAAGCTTACAGCAGGTAATTTTAAGGTGCCTGCAAATATCAGCAGTCAGTTTATTTCGGGATTGCTGTTTGCACTGCCCTTATGTGACGGCGACAGCGAAATCGAGCTTCTCGGCGACATAGAAAGCCGAAGCTATATTGATATGACTCTTTATGCTATGTCACTTTTTGGTGTAAGTGCAAGCTGGAAAAACGAAACCACTCTTTATATAAAAGGCAATCAGCAATATAAAAGCAGAAATCTTACCGTTGAGGGCGACTATTCAAATGCCGCATTTTTAGATGCATTCAATTTTATGGGCGGTGATGTTACTGTAGATGGACTTGACGAAAACTCACTGCAGGGCGACAAGGTATATAAAGAATATTTCTCGCTGCTGCGGCAGGGTACGCCCACACTTGATATTAAGAATTGCCCTGATCTTGCACCGATACTGATGACACTTGCGGCAGCAAACAACGGCTGCAGACTCATAAACACTGCAAGACTCAAAATCAAAGAGAGTGACCGCGGTGTTGTTATGGCTCAGGAACTATTAAAGTTCGGTGCAGGCATCAAAGTTTATGACAACGAAATTATTGTAAATAAAGCAGAACTCTACCAATCCAAAGACGACCTTTATTGTCACAACGACCATAGAGTAGTGATGTCTTTATCAGTGCTGGCATCTGTTTATGGCGGCAGACTTGTGGGCGCTGAAGCAGTAAAAAAGAGCTTTCCCGACTTTTTTGACAAGATGAAAGCTCTCGGATTGGAGTTTAATTCAGATGACAATAAATAAAAATACCCGCTTTTTAATAGTTGGCCTCGGTCTTTTAGGCGGTTCTTATGCAAGAGGACTGACGGGCAAAGGCTATTATGTTGAAGCGATAACCAAAAATCAAAAAGATTGCGATTTTGCTCTTGAGCACGAGATAGTTAGAAAGTGCTCGGCAGAAGTTGATGACACAATGATAAAAGAAGCCGATGTGATTATATTCGCTCTTTATCCTGATGTTTTTATCAAGTGGATTGAAGAATACGGCAATCTTATCAGACCCGGCACAGTTATAACTGATGTAACCGGTGTCAAAGGCTGTATCGTTGATAAGATACAGAATATGCTTCCGCCCATGGTTGAGTTTATTTCAGCTCACCCTATGGCAGGTCGAGAAGTATATGGCATTGAAAACAGCGACGAAAGAATTTTTTACGGCGCAAACTATGTGGTGGTACCGACTGGCCGTAACACAGATGAGGGCATTGAAGCTTGCAAAAGAATAGGCGAAATTTTAGGCTTTGGCAGAATCAGTGAGATTTCACCTGAGGGCCACGACGAAATGATTGGCTTTGTGTCACAGCTGACTCACTGTATTGCAGTATCGCTGATGAATTGCTATGAGCATCATCAACTTGAAAAATATACAGGTGACTCATTCAGGGATCTGACACGAATTGCAAAAATAAATGAGAATATGTGGAGTGAGCTCTTTCTGCTTAATAAGCAGGCATTGCTTGACCAAATGGATATTTTCGAAAAGAACTTCGCAAAGCTTCATCAGTGCCTTAAAGACGATGACCGTGAAGGTATGATGGAAATGATGAGAATTTCCACCGAGCGAAGAAAACAGTTTGATAAATAAGACTGCATTTTCAGGAGGAAAATAAAATGAATATGGATTTCGTATGCAAACTGCCTATTCCTAAGGATATTAAAGAGCAGTACCCCATAACAAAAGAAGCCGAAGCTATAAAAATATCTAAGGATAAAGAAATAAGAGATATATTCGAGGGCAAGGAGAGAAAATTAATACTTGTTATTGGTCCTTGCTCAGCCGATAACGAAGACTCGGTTATGGACTATATCTCACGTCTCGTAAGAGTGCAGGAAAAGGTAAAAGACAAGATTCTCATTATCCCGAGAATTTATACTAACAAGCCTCGTACAACAGGCGATGGCTATAAGGGTATGCTTCATCAGCCTGACCCAAATGCTGCAGCAGATCTTATCAAGGGTATCGTTGCAATCAGAAAGCTTCATATGAGGGCTATCAACGAAACAGGTTTCTTATGTGCTGATGAGATGCTTTATCCTGAAAATCACCGCTATCTCTCCGATCTTCTCGGCTATGTTGCCGTTGGTGCAAGAAGCACAGAAGACCAACAGCATCGTCTTACAGCAAGCGGTCTGAATATACCCGTTGGTATGAAAAACCCCACCGGCGGTGATCTTGGCGTTATGATGAACTCCATCACTGCAGGTCAGCACTCACACGACTTTATCTATAGAGGTTGGGAGGTTAAAAGCCACGGCAACGATCTGACTCACGCAATTCTCAGAGGCTATGTTGACGAAAAAGGTGCAAGTTACCCGAACTATCATTATGAAGATCTGCTTAAGCTCTGTCAGCTTTATTCTGAGCGTGATCTCAAGAACCCTGCCGTTATAGTTGACACCAATCACGCAAATTCAGGCAAGAAATATCTTGAACAGCCGAGAATTGCCAAAGAAGTGCTTCATTCCTGCAGACATAACAGTGATATCGACAAGATTGTCAAGGGCTTTATGATTGAAAGCTATATCGAAGACGGCACCCAGAAAATAGGTGAGGGTTGTTACGGCAAGAGCATCACCGACCCTTGCATCGGCTGGGAAAAGACAGAACGTCTTATCTATGATCTTGCGGATATATATTAAGCAGCCATTTGTAAACGTAAAGTGTTAATATTATTAAATAAGTTATATCAATTTATTAAAAATTGCTTTTGATGTTGACATAATCGACACAATCAGTTATTATATAGCGGAAATATTTAACGGAGGTAATTTACAATGAATTTTGATGCAATCGTTGCAACAATCGAAGATCTTTTCAACAAGATCGTTAAGCTTGTTTTCGATATCCTTGCTGTATTCGGTATCGAAGGTGAAGAATCACCTGTTCAGCCTAAATAAGAACAAAAAAGCAGTTAAAGCTCTCCGATTGTTCGGGGAGCTTTTTTCATGTGTTTATTTTTTAAAAAATATGTTTTAATGTTTGTTGTAAATTTTGTGAAAAAATGTAAAAATTAAGAATTATTACAAAAAATTATTGACAAGGAATTAACTGTATGTATAATTATAGATGTGGAAGTTACCACTAAATTTATCAAAATGGAGGATAATAACTATGGATTTTATCGTTGAATTACTTAACAACATCTACAAGATGATTTTACAGATTCTTGAAAACTCAGGTGTTAACGTTGAGTCTCTTCCTGGAGAAATCATCCCCGCAACAAAATAATTTCAAAAGATAGGCTCCGCTTTTGGCGGAGCTTGTTTTTTTGTAACAATTGTGATAAAGTCATTAACTTTATTTTATAATTACATAGTTCCGTTGACTTTCGGATGTAACATTGATAAAATAGACTCAAAGTAAAAAAGTTAAGGAGATAATAAAAATGTTTACTGCAATCTTAAAAGCTTTAACAAACAATATTTTTAAGCTTGTTGTTGCCATTCTGACAAACAATGGTGTCAACACTGAGGGCTGGCCCACAGAACTTATCTGAAAACAAAATCAAAAGCTCCTTGCATCAGCAGGGAGCTTAGTTTTTTTATTCAGTCGGTATTGAGCAGACGTCAACCCAATTTTCATATTGTGAGTATTTTTCCAACTCCGGAATAGTCAGCTCAATGGCACTGTTACTGCTGCCGCAAGCGGGAAATACAGTGTCAAATCGCTTTAAGCTTTCGTCAAGATAAATTCTCACACCGTCATTGACAGCAAAGGGGCATACGCCACCGACAGCATGACCTATCATTTCAGCAGCCTGCTCGTGTGAGAGCATCTTTGCCTTGGCAGAGAAAGTTGCCTTGTACTTTTTGTTGTCAACTCTGCCGTCGCCTGCAACAACTATGAGAATAGGCTCGTCTTTGACGAGAAAAGAGAGAGTCTTTGCAATTCTTGCACCCTCAACCCCCACAGCTTTGGCTGCGAGTTCAACAGTGGCACTTGAAACCTCAAATTCCATTATTCTGTCAGCGATGCCCAGAGCAGTGAAGTGCTCTCTGACTTTTTCAATTGACATAATTTATCTCCTTTAATTATTCAAAAACAGTGAAGATTGACTTGAAAATATCGATAACTCTGTCTATAAGTGACTTGATTTCTTCGATGAGTTCAGGAATTGTAATCATCTTTTTCACCTCCGTCAGTTTTGATATATGGTGTTATTTTAAATCCGGAATATGAGGCTTTGTATATTTTGAAGATGCCTCTGCCATAGAGAGTATATCTGTGATATGATCATAGAATTTTGACGTAACCTCTTTAGATTCAAACAGACCGATGGCAGTGCCGTGATCGCCCTGAGTTATGGGCATAACATTCCACACACCGGGTCTCAGGGTTTCAACATCTTCCCAAAGGCAATAGGGCTCTGTGTGAGGGTGAGTTGCCGAGAAGGTATCAACAAGACCGTCGTTATAAAATTTTTCGAGATTTTCGCCCTCGTCAGCATGACGCTTCATATCGTTTGTCATAAGCGCACTTGTGATTGAAAGAAACGGGAACTTGGTATAAGAGGGTATATGACTCTTGCCGCTTTTACTTTCTCTGACAGAGTTGTAGGGATATGAGAAATAATAGATGCTCGGTGTGATTCTGATTCTGTCGTTGATGGCTTTTGAGCCCTCAGGTGACATATCGTATTCCACGTGGTCGTCGGAAGCATTGATTTTTTTCACAGCCTCGCGGAAAGATTCGGAGTCTTTCTGACCGGGAGTATTTGTAAGACCGAACTGTTCGAGGTGGAAATCCACAAGCTTGCCGTTAAGAACAGATCTGCCGAGACCGCCGGTATAAAGATATGTGCCGAATCTGAGGATGTTTTTCAAATGATATCTTACAACGGTATCGTGGGCGGAAGTGCCGTTAAGAGGGGAGCAAATAGCTGTGAGAGAATAAATCCAATCACCTTTGCCGCCTTTGAATAAAGGTGAAACATTAGGTCCGCTTGCCTCCACTTCTTCGGGCGCACCGTGAGTCAGCAGATGAGCCAGCATTCTGATGGTTGTACCGCCGAAGCTGTGACCGATAAGATGTATTTTATTTTCAGCAGACCAGTTTTCGATCATAGGTTTTTCATAATTTCTGCCGAACTGCTTATGGCCGCGTTTTTCTGAGTGTACCTTGCCATAGTCAACCCAGGTGCCCGTAAGCTGAGCGTAGAGCTCGCAGGCTCTGTCCCAGGCACTTGATGCAGGGCCGACGGAAGCTTCATAGCATTTGCAACCGTTCTCTCTCAGATATTCGGCAATACTGCCGCTGGTAGCACCCCAATATCGAATATATTTATTGATTCCCTCATTTTCACCCCAACCATACATTCCGTGCACGAAAACGAGAGTATATTTAGGCATTTTTTTATCGTTCATTAATATCACCTTCAATATAATATTTAACAATAATGCACTGAGTTCAGTTTGTGAATAAATTATAACAAATAATAAGAAACATTTCAACTGTTAGAGTTATAAATGTATAAAAACTTAAAGGTTGTGTAACAACATTGTGACAAAAAACGGACTGAATACTTTCGGTGTCAACTTATTAATAAAAAGATATTGTATTTTTTGAGCTTTTGTAGTACAATTCAGAATGTATGATTATGTAAAATTTTTGAGGTAAATAATGGCAGATAAAGAATTTTTAGAACTGAGAAAAAAGATAATTGAAAAAGACTTTATGCATATGAACGATAAGCAGAAGCAGGCTATCTTTCAGGTGAAAGGTCCCGTGCTTATTCTGGCAGGTGCAGGCAGCGGTAAGACCACTGTTATTGTTAACCGTATTGCAAACATTGTCAAATACGGCAACGCATACAATAGCACAGAGTGTGCATTTGAGCCGTCACCGAGAGATCTTCGCAGTATGAAGGCTTATCTTGACGGCGACGAAGACGTGCTTTTTGATATAGAGGATTTACTTTCGGTTGAGCCTGCAAGACCCTGGCAGATACTTGCTATCACCTTCACAAACAAGGCTGCAAATGAGCTTAAAGAAAGACTTGAAAAAATGCTCGGCGAAGAAGCAAAAGATATATGGGCATCAACATTCCACTCATCATGCGTGCGCATCTTGCGTCGTGACGGTGAGGTTTTAGGCTATACAAAGCACTTCACTATCTATGACTCCGACGACTCAAAGAGACTTATCAAAGAGTGTCAGAGACAGCTTAATATTTCAGACAGTGTTATTTCATATAAGGCTATTATCGGTGAAATCAGCAGAGCAAAAGACAATCTTATCACTCCCGAAGAATATGAGAAAAAAGCCGCAGCTGAAAAAGATTCCCGTATGCTCAAGATAGCATCAGCCTATAAGATGTATCAGTCAGAACTGAAAAAAGCCGATGCTATGGACTTTGACGATATTATCGTCAACACAGTCAATCTTCTCGAAAAATACAGCGATGTCAGAGAATACTATCAGAGAAAATTCAAATATATAATGGTGGACGAGTATCAGGATACCAACCACGCGCAGTACAGACTCACAGAGCTTCTTGCGGGCGGACACAGAAACATCTGCGTTGTTGGTGACGATGACCAGAGTATCTACCGTTTCAGAGGTGCAACTATCGAAAACATTTTGTCTTTCGAGCACCGTTATGCCGAGTCTCAGATTATCCGTCTCGAGCAGAATTACCGTTCAACTCAGACTATCCTCGACGTTGCAAATGAAGTTATCTCCAACAACCGCAAGCGTAAGGGTAAGAGTCTCTGGACTTCAAACCCCGGCGGTGACAAGGTTATTGTCAACACAGCCTATGATGAAAGCGATGAAGCTAAATTCATAGCTGATACCATTGAAGAAAATGTTGCATCAGGCAAGTTCAATTTCAGTGATCACGCAGTGCTTTACAGAATGAATGCACAGTCAAACTTTATAGAAAAAGTCCTCGTAAGAGCAGGTATTCCTTACCGTATTATCGGCGGCTTCCGTTTCTATGAAAGAGCTGAAATCAGAGATGCAATCGCATATCTCACTGTTGTAAACAACCCCAGCGACAATATCAGACTGCGCCGAATTGTCAATGTACCCAAAAGAGGTATCGGCGAGTCAACTCTCAACAAGGCATCAGAGATTTCCACAGGTCTCGGTATCAGCCTTTATGAGGTGTTCAAGCAGTCTGACGAGTTTGAAGCTCTCAAGAGAAGCTCCAAAAAGCTCAAAGAATTTTGTCAGATGATAGATGAGCTCAGAGAAAGCCTTGATAAGGTCAGCCTCGATGAGCTGTTCACTCAGATTATTCATAAGACAAACTATCTCGGACATCTTCGTCTCGACAAAGAAAAGGGCGAGGAGAGAGAAGAAAACATATACGAACTTATCTCGAACTTAAAAACCTATGAGCAGGAAAACGAAGAAGCAACTCTTTCAGGCTTCCTTGAGGAAGTTGCTCTTATGACAGATATCGACAATTACAATGCTCAGACAGATGCAGTTGTGCTTATGACTATCCACTCGGCAAAAGGTCTCGAATTTCCCGTGGTATTCCTGCCGGGTATGGAAGAGGGTATCTTCCCGGGTATACAGAGTATGTATAACAACGACGACATCGAAGAAGAAAGACGTCTTGCTTATGTCGGTATTACCCGAGCTAAGCGTAATCTTTATATTTCCCACGCAAACCTTCGAATGCTCTTTGGTACCACATCAAGAAATATGCCCTCAAGATTTTTGGTTGAAGTGCCCGAAGCCCTAGTTGAAAGAACAGGCAGAAGAGCTTCGGCTCAGATGGGCTTTGACGGCAACAGCCAGGCAGACAGAGACTTTGAAAGAAGTCAGGGCTATTCAAGATATACGGGTACGGGCTACCTTGCAAAAATCAAAGAGCAGTCCCAACCCAAAAAGCCCGAGGCTCCCGCTGTTACCTACAATACCGGCGACACAGTTATGCATAAGGTCTTCGGTCAGGGTGTAATTCTCTCTTGCAAGAGTATGGGCAGTGACTCAATGCTTGAAATTGCCTTTGAAAAAGCAGGTACTAAAAAGCTTATGGCTAATTACGCCAAACTTGAGAAAAAATAAAACAAAGGGGAATTTTTTATGAAGAAGACAGCAAGAAAAATACTCTCGGTTTTACTCAGTATCATTATGATATTTTCTATGGCTTATGTCGGTTTTGCCGCGGAGGAAGTAACCCCTGTTATTGTTGTCAGCGGTATGAATGCTTTCCCTCTTACTTTCAAAGATACAGGCGAGCAGGTATGGCCTATTCAGTCAGACGGCATTCTTTCGGTGGTTAAAGAAAATGTTCTGCCTTTAACTGAATTTCTTGTTACCTACAACTGGCAGAAGCTTGGCGATGAGGTTATAGAAGATGTTTATAAGGTCTTGTTTGAAAAAGTAGCCTGCGATGAATACGGCAATTCCGTTTATGATGTTGAAACCCGAACTTTCAGCAAAAGTCTTGATAATTACCCTGAGGACTTCAATGAAGATGATACTGTCAGCGAGGGTGGCATCGCAAGAAGCGTTATTAGAGAAATCGGCGGTGAAAACGTTTATTATTTCAACTATGACTGGCGCCTGAGCCCTATGAAGCACGCAGATGACCTCAATGCTTTCATTGAGAATGTCAAAAAAGAAAAGGGTACTGATAAAGTTACACTTGTTCCATGCAGTATGGGCGGTACTGTGACCAATGCATATTTTTATAAATACGGAAACGGCAGTGTAAAAAAAGTGATTTACACAATGTCGGCTATTCAGGGTCTTTCGAGTGTTGGCGAAATGTTCAACCGCAACATCGATGTGGATATTGACACCATAATGAATTACATTTTTTCTATTCAGAAAGATAATATAAAGATGCAGATTATTATGGCTTTGGTCAATACTTTAGTTGAAGTCACACCTTGCCTTACAAAACTTGCAGACAAGTTTATTGATGATTCACTCATCGAGCTCAACGACAGAATTTATGATGAGCTTATGATTGACTCAATGGGCAAGTTCCCCGGTTGGTGGGCTCTTGTGCCCGATGAATATTACGACAGTGCAAAAGAGATTTTCTTCGGCGGTGATATTCCCGAAAACTTTGAAGAGCTCATCGACAGCTATCACTATAATGTTCAGCGCAATGCCGAAAAAATTATGAAGGACACTGCCGACAAGGGCACTGAGGTCTATGTTCTTGCATCTTACGGCTATGTGGGAGCTCCCTATACCAATCAGGCGATGACTCAGACCGACGGACTTATTGAAACTCACCATCAGAGTGGCAGAGCTGTAACAGCTCCCTATGGTAAAACCTTGGGTAAAGCTTATGTTGCTGAGGGTACTAAGTGCAGTGATGAAAGTCACAGCCACCTTTCTGCCGACGGAATTATCGATGCTTCAACTTGTTTCTTCCCTGAGCATACCTGGTTTATTAAGTTTAACAGACACGTTGGTATGCCTATTGATACCGATTGCGAAAAGCTTATGTGCTATCTTGTAACAAGTGAGAGCTATGTTCATGTACGCAGTAATGATAAGTTCCCGCAGTTTATGGAGCTCAACAGAGTTACAGGCGAGTTTACAAGTCTCACGGGCGATAAAATCCAAGCTGACATAAGAGATAAAGACAGCAATTTTTTAGTCAGATTTGTTATAATCTGCGATACAATTATCAAAAACATCAAGACCAATTTACCTTTTTAACTGGAGGGGTTAATTATGAAATTATACAATGTTAAAGATTACGGTGCTGTTGCTGACGGCGTAACCGATTGCGGTGAAGCCATACAGAAAGCTATTGACGACTGCACCGCAAATGGTGGCGGCAGAGTGCTTTTAGAAAGCGGTAACTATTACAGCCACTCGATTGCGCTTAAAGAAAACGTTGAGCTTCATCTTCAGAAAGGTGTACTTCTTACAGCTAGCAGTGATATTGACTCATATATCAGACCCTGCGAAACTATCAACGACCCCAAAACTGCTCTTGTAGGTAACCCTGTAACAGGTAAGCCGTCATTTGCATTTATCTACGGATACGGCGCTCATGGTGCAACTATCAGCGGTGAGGGTGTTATCAGCGGTAACTGCTACGCTTTCGTTGAGAGAAAGAGCAAATATTATGTTACGGGCAATTTCTATCCCCGTCCAACAGTTATCTATATCGAAAACTCAAATCACATCACAGTTAAGGATGTTACTATCAAAGATGCTCCTTTCTGGACTCTTCATCCTGCAGGCTGTGACGATGTACTCATTTCAAATATCCGCATTCTCAATCCCATTGATGTTGCAAACAGTGACGGTATCGACCCTGACCACTGCAGTAATGTAAGAATTCAGGGTTGTCACGTAGTATGCGCTGACGACTGCATCTGCCTTAAGGCGAGTAAGGGTAACAGCGAATACGGCCCTTGTGAAAACATTATCATCAGCGGTTGTACTCTCACATCAACCTCGGCAGCTCTTAAAATCGGAACTGAGGGCGTAGGCAACTTCAGAAATGTTATCGTCAGCGACTGCATTATTTCAAAGTCAAACAGAGGCATCTCAATTCAGATAAGAGACGGCGGTAACGTTGAAAATGTATCCTTCAACAACATCTATATCGAAACAAGAAGATTCTGTCCCGATTGGTGGGGCAGTGCAGAGCCTATCGCTATCACTGCATTCAGACGCGATGAAAACACAGTATGCGGCAGTATAAAGAATGTCCGATTCAACAACATCGTCTGCAAGGGTGAAAACGGCGTTTTGGTTCACGGCACCAAAGACAACCCCATTAAGGATGTAACCTTCGAAAATGTCAAGGTAACTCTTGACAAAACCTCAAAGTGGGATTGCGGCATATACGACCTGCGTCCTGCTATTGATTACGGCATCACAGACAGCAAAAATGCTTGCTTCTTTATCAAAAATGCAGAAAATGTTACCATCGAAAAAACCAAGGCAGGATATGAGAATATCTGCAAGGATTATGCATGGGGTCTCTTTGCTGAAAATGTAGCTAATCTCAATATGGTTAAATTTGACTGCGAAAGCGCAAGCGATGAATACGAAAGCATAAAAATTATTTGAGAAAATACTCCTAAAAGTCTTTACACAGGCAAAGATATTTAGTAAAATAAGACTATGTATAGTAACAAAACTCGGAGGTTAAATTTATGGCAAGTAAATATAAAAGAATCCTTCTTAAAATCAGCGGCGAGGTTCTCGCAGGTGAAGAGGGTAAAGGCATCAACTTCGACGTTGCAAACGAAATTTGCAGTGTAATCAAAGAGTGCGTTGATATGGGTACTCAGGTAGGTCTTGTAGTTGGTGGCGGTAACTTCTGGCGCGGCAGAAGCTCAGGCAAAATGGACAGAAGCAGAGCTGACCAGATGGGAATGCTTGCAACTTGCATCAATGCTCTTGCTCTTTGCGATACACTTGAGCAGCTTGGCGTTAAATCACGCGTACTTTCAGCTTTCTCAATGCCTCAGGTTGCTGACACATTCTCAAAAAGAGCAGCAGTTGAAAGTCTCGACAAGGGCGAAGTTGTAATCTTCGGTTGCGGCACAGGTTTACCTTTCTTCTCAACCGATACAACAGCAGCTCTCAGAGCAGCTGAAATCGAGGCTGAGATCATCTTCAAGGCAACTAATGTAGACGGCGTTTATGACAAAGACCCCAACAAGTTCAGTGATGGAGTGAAGTACGACGAGCTTACTCACGCAGAAGTTC
>JAZRDY010000049.1:0-8033 GCA_045660525.1 Acutalibacteraceae bacterium
ATATGTAAATAAACCCGAAAGGATTGATATAAAAATGGAAAAACTTATCGCAAAAGACTTACTTTCAATCGGAGCTGTATTCCTTCGTCCCCAGCAGCCTTTTACCTGGGCAAGCGGAATCAAGAGCCCCATCTACTGTGATAACAGACTTACTCTCACATCTCCTGCAGTGCGCACAGATGTAGAAACAGGTCTTGCTAAAACTATCCTTAAGTACTATCCCGACTGTGAAGTTGTAATGGGGACTTCAACTGCAGGTATCGCTCACGCAGCTATCGTAGGTCACATTCTTGGTCTTCCTATGGGCTATGTAAGAAGCGGACACAAAGATCACGGCAGAGGTAACCAGATCGGGGGTAAACTCGAAAAAGGTCAGAAGGTTGTGGTTGTTGAAGATCTTATCTCAACAGGCGGGAGTGTTCTTGAGGTTGTAGAAGTTCTTCGTGAAGCAGGCGCAGAAGTTCTCGGTATCGCATCAATCTTCACCTACGGTATGAAGAAAGGTATCGACAGAATGGCAGCAGCTAATGTAATTAACTATTCACTTTCAAACCTCGATGCAGTTGCAGAGGTTGCTGCTGAAGAAGGTTACATTGAAAAAGAAGACATCGCACGTCTCCTCAAGTTCAGAGACAACCCCTCTGACGAAAGCTGGATAGGTGGTAATGCATAATGAGAAGTCTTATTAATATCCTTGATTTATCAACCCAAGAAATTGATGCTCTTATTGCTACTGCAAACGACATCATTGATAACCCCAAAAAGTACAGCGAAGTCTGTCACGGCAAGAAGCTCGCCACTCTTTTCTTCGAGCCCTCAACAAGAACAAGACTCAGCTTTGAAGCTGCTATGTATGAGCTTGGCGGCCACGTTTTAGGCTTCTCAGATGCAGGCTCATCATCAGCAACCAAGGGCGAAAGCGTAGCCGATACCACAAAGATGGTTAACTGCTATGCTGACATTATCGCAATGCGTCACCCCAAAGAGGGTGCACCCCTTGTTGCATCAATGAATTCAAAGATTCCCGTTGTCAATGCAGGCGACGGCGGACACAACCACCCCACACAGACTCTTGCAGACCTTCTTACTATCAGCCGTAAAAAGGGCAGACTCAAGGATTTTACTATCGGTTTCTGCGGTGACCTTAAGTTCGGCAGAACAGTACACTCACTCATTACTGCACTTGCTCGTTACACAGGCATTAAAATTGTGCTTATCTCACCCGATGAGCTCAAGCTTCCCTCATACATCAAAAAAGATGTGCTCGTTAAGCAGGGCATCGAATATGTGCAGACCGACAACCTTGAAGAGGTACTTCCCGAGCTTGACGTGCTCTATATGACACGAGTACAGAAAGAGCGCTTCCTCAGCGAAGAAGAGTACATCAGACTTCGCGACAGTTATATTCTCACCGCTGAAAAGCTTAAGAATGCTAAAGATGATCTTATCGTACTTCATCCCCTGCCAAGAGTAAACGAAATCTCCGTTGATGTTGACGATGACCCCAGAGCTTGCTATTTTGAGCAGGCGCTCAACGGCAAATTTATCAGAATGGCTCTTATTATGGAGCTTCTCGGCTTAAAGGCTGAATAAGAGGGAGGAAGAGAAATGAACATAGATTCAATCAAAGACGGTGTTGTTATCGACCACATCACAGCAGGCAATGCTATGAGAATTTATAAGCTTTTAGGCTTTGACAAGCTAGAATGCAGTGTTGCGATCATCAAGAATGTAAGCAGCAAAAAGATGGGCAAAAAAGATATTATCAAAATCGACAGCGATATACCTCTTAATCTTGAGGCTCTCGGCTATATTGATCCCGGTGTAACTATCGACGTTATCCGCGAGGGCAAGCTCGTAGAAAAGAGAAATGTTGATCTTCCCGAGACTCTCCACGGTGTACTCACTTGCAAAAACCCCAGATGCATTACATCCTGCGAGCAGGAGCTCGAGCAGATTTTCACACTCACAGATAAAGAAAACAGAGTTTACAGATGTATGTACTGTGAGGCAAAAGCGTAAGATTTTTATTAAGGCGGCAGAGGCGACTTTGCCGTCTTTTTTATTGGTACGGCCATTGGTCGTTTTTTTTCAGTTGGCGGTAGAGGTGGGGTGCGGCTCCACGAAATCGCCGTTGGCGATTTCCGAGGACGCCCATATGGGCGTCCTCGTGCCGAACTGTGTTCGGCAGTGGAGCAGCCTGCACACGCTGAAAATTTGCTGTAAAATTAAAAAAATCCGCCCACACTTCTTCACTATTCCTTATTACTTCTTACCTTCCCAAAATCCCGCCAAAGTAAGCAGGAGTGAATAGTGAAGAGGTAATAAGTAAAAAGTAAAAATCCCGCTCTCATATGAGAACGGGATTTTTGGTGAGGATGAGTGGGCTCGAACCACCGACCCCTTGCATGTCAAGCCCGCCTGACGGCGAAAATGACACATAACACCTTAAAATCACATGCAATTATGATTATTTTTTTATATTTTTTGTAAAGTTGTTGACACTTTTACAGACTAAATCCTATTGATTTGTAATTAAAAATTTATCTGTTTAATATGGTTACAGCAACAATAAGCAATATTGAAATTCCAAACAATATAAAATTTCTGATTGCAAGTTTCTTGTTGAGGCTATTACGGTCACTTATAAGTTCCGAATAGGACTCGTCATTTTCTATATCTATTTTCTCAGTATCAATTTCTAGGGTCAAATAGGATTTAGACTTGTTACTATTTAGTTTCGAATACTTGTTTTTAACACCATATGTCTTATCAATGAACGGATGTCGCAACGTAATATCGTATTTGCCTGAATCTTTTCGACCTGAACTTACCACATATGTAAAATACACTGATTTTCTCGGTGGACCTTGTTCAAAAAGAAAAGATATTAAGTTGCTGTCAACTAAATGCCAACCCAACAAGCTCATCTTGCTCAGCCACTTGTCTAATCGGTGATACATAAATGAAGGATAAATACGAAACTTCCTAATGTATTTTTTGCTTGGATCCTTTTCAAATTTTTTCAGATTGGATAGCCAAGTATATATTTTCTTCAACTTACATACCCCCATTTTGTTTATTTATATCTAATTTTGTTTTATTTTATCATATCTATAAATGAAACACAATGGTGTTGACACTTTTTTGATATTTTGTTGACACATTGAGGTGTTATTCAGTTTTTAGAGTATTTCCGACAAAACAAAAAAGCCTTGAAAACACAACGTTTTCAAGGCTTTTCCTTTGGTGAGGATGAGTGGGCTCGAACCACCGACCCCTTGCATGTCAAGCAAGTACTCTGACCAACTGAGCTACACCCTCAAGTGCTTATGTATAATATCACAGTGCAGTGCTTTTGTCAAGATGAAAATTAAAAGTTACAAAGCAACAGCAAATTTAACAGATACATACAAAAAAGCTCTGCCAGCCGACAGAGCTTTTTTACTGTAAAAATCAATTAATCCTCATATCTCTTTCTCATGCCGCCAACAACATCGGGGAGGTTGGTGATGATGCCGTCGGCACCCCAACGAAGAAGATTGTCGATGATGATGGGGCTGTCAACTGTCCAGGGGTTAACCTGGATGCCTGCAGCGTGAGCCTTTTTGATGTAGTTTTCGTTGACAAAAATAAACTGAGGGTGAAGAGCATCGCAGCCGATACTCAGAGCAAACTCAACGGGTCTCCACGCCATAGTTGCAGTTAAGAGTCTGTTGGGACCATAGAGGAATCCGGTTTTGCAGTTTTTGTCTATCTGCTTTGCTTCAACCAGAAGCTTCGGGTCAAAGGATGAGATGAGAAGTCTGTCCATAAGGTCGTGCTCCTTGACAGCTCTGATAGTCTTTCTCACAATAGCGGTCTGCTTACCCTTGGGTGACTTGATTTCGATATTGAGAACTTCGATGTTTGTCTGAGAAACATAGTCAAGGAATTCGTCAATTGTGGGTATCTCTGTGCCCTGGAACTTACGGCTGAAATATGAACCGAAATCGTAGCTCTTAAGCTGTGAGAGTACCATATCGGAAATGTTGCCGTTACCGCTTGAGGTCTCGTCGATAGTGTAGTTATGGCAAAGTACGATAGTACCGTCTTTAGTGATATGTACGTCTGTTTCAAAGCCCTCTGCGCCAAGGTCAGTAGCCTTTCTGAAAGCAGGCATTGTGTTCTGAGGGGCGTATTTGTTAGCACCTCTGTGGCAAATAATTTTGGTTTCTGCCATTTTGTCATTCACCTCTCCTAAGGATTTTGTAATCTTTACAATTATAGCACTTGCACAAAGGAAAATCAATAATTTTACTGGTTTTGATAAAAATTTACATTTCGTTGCCGATAAATAAAAATACAGTACCCTGCCGAATGAGTCAGGGTACCGTGGTTTACCTGAAAAATCTGATTGTATCTTCGGGAGTGAGACCGAGAGAGCTGAGAGTGTCGTATCCGAGCTTTATGTGGTCACTTTCAAGATAATCCTTGGGGTCGTGAGCATCGATGCCCACAAGAGCCTTGGGTTTAAGCTGTGACGCAATCTTCCAAAAATCGGGGTCGGGGTAGCCGGGTTTGCCGTCTGCGATGCCGTGCTTTATGCCGAGAAGATTATATTCAAGGGGAGTGCCCGTTCTGATAGCGGTGTTGATGATGTCTTCCGATACCTTTTTGCAGTCCTCGTCGAATTTGTCATATCCGCGCATAAATAAGTCGGGGTGTGCGACATAGCTGAAAAGGCCTGTTTCCATTGCCTCAACAACATCGTCGCGATAGCGGTAAATGCCCTCGGCAGTGGTGAGAAAGCCGTTGTAAACTCCGCCGGGCTCGTCGATGCCGAAGTGGTGGCCGAGGATGATATAGTCAATTTCGTGTTCGTCGATTACACTCTTGAGCCAGGGGAGGTATTTGCTGAAATATTCGCACTCGAGACCGAGCTTTATGCTGATTTTATCTTTATATTTTTCTCTGAGGGATTTGATGCTGTTGCAGTAATCCTTCAGCTGATTTTCGTGCATTCGCATATTTGAAACGAAGTCGGAATCAAACTTCCAGGGTGTGTGGTCAGCGAAGCCGATTTCGTCAAAGCCTGCCTCAATGGCGGCCAGTACATATTCTTCGTCGGCACCTCTTGCGTGGAAACAACGAGAGGTATGTGTGTGATAGTTATATTTCATTTTTTTCAGACCTTTCATGATAGTATTAGCCGATGCCGCCCATAAGTGCACCTGCAATGAAAACAAGAACACAAAGACCGCAGAAAACATATTTGCAAAGAGGATAGAACCAGTTGCCGAGAGGTTTGGTTCTTGCCTTGTTGACTTCTTTAAGAACAATTTTTTTGCCGAGTACCCAGAAAAACATAATGCCTGCAAGACCTGCACCGAGAGGACAAATATAAATTGAAACTATGTCCATCCAATCTGAAACGATGCCCTGAATCAGCAGTGAAACGCCGAGACCTGTTGCACCGATAATAAGACTTGCGGGTACTCTGCCGAGTTTAAGACGTTCCTGCAATGTGGCGATAGGTGTTTCATAAAGGTTAATGAGAGATGTAAGTCCAGCGAAGAAAACAGCCACAAAAAAGACTGTTGCGATAATATTACCGCCGGGCATACCCTTGAAAAGATTAGGCAGGAAGATGAACATAAGTCCGGGGCCGCCCTGATCAAGCTGTGCACCGGTGGTTGCCATAGCAGGAATAATAACAAAGCCTGCAAGCATAGCCGCCATTGTGTCAAAGAATGCAACATTTCTTGCTGAGCGGGGAATGTCTTCTTTATCTGAAAGATATGAGCCGTAAATAAGTGTGCCGTTGCCTGCAATTGAAAGTGAGAAGAAAGCCTGACCGAGGGCATAAATCCAGGTTTTTATATTGGCAAGCGCTGAAAAATCCACACTGAAGATATATTTGTATCCGTCTTTTGCGCCCTCTTGAAAAGCGATATAAATTCCGAGCCCGAGGAAAAGAAAGAAAAATAAAGGCATCATAATTTTATTGGCTTTTTCTATGCCTGAGCCGACGCCAAAAATCAGAATTGCAAAAGCGATAACAAGGGCGGCAACCTGCCAAAGATTATTGCCGAAGGAAGACGCCATACTGCCGAAAGCACCTGCAAATGAGTCTACATTTTCGGGTGAGAGGGTAGCACCTGAAAATGTACCCACCATATATTTTAAAATCCAACCCATAACAACAGTATAGCCTATGGCGAGTGCCAGTGAGCCGAGAGCAGGGATAAGACCTACCGCCTGACCGAGCTTCTTTTTGCCTTTGGTATCCATTGCATAGCCGAAAGCATCTATCGGGCCTGAGCGCGCAGCTCTGCCGAAGCTCATTTCACCGATAACACCTGTTGAAGCGATTAATATAACAAAAATAAAATAGGGGATCAGGAATGCACCGCCGCCGAAAAGAGATACTCTTGTGGGGAAAAGCCATATGTTGCCCATACCTACGGCTGAGCCGATACAAGCCATAATAAAACCCCAACGGCTGGCAAAAGAGTCACGTTTTTTATCCATGCGTGTCACCTCCTGAGAAAATATATTTAGATAATATCATAATATTATGAATAACGCAAATAGTTTGATATAAATAATGTGCTAATTTTTCACGGTGTGTTGTATGGGAATCGGTGATTAAAATTAAGCTTTATGATATTTTTTATACATTGTGTTGCAATTTGTGGAGGAGTGGTGTATAATAATCAAAACGATGCGTTTAGGAGAATAAGAAAATGGAAAAGAAACCTGACGGCAGAAGAGTAAGAATGACAAAAATGCTGCTTAAAAATGCACTTATAGACATAATGAAAACCAAATCTATTCATATGATCAGCATTAAAGAAATCTGCGAAGAAGCAGATGTAAACAGAAGCACTTTTTATCGTCACTATAACACACAGTATGACCTGTATGACGAAATAATAGAAGATATTTCCACAGATATCGGTGCTATATATAAAAATGATTTCACCACCGTTGATTTTTTGACAAAGGTTCTTGAGTATATTGAAAGTAAAAGAGATACCTTTCTTGTTATTCTCAGTGATAATGGCAAAGTAAGTCTTGGTGAAGCATTTCTTCTGTTTACGGGCAGATTTATCGACCACAACAACACAAGTGAGCTTGTAACTTACGTTATGGAATTTATTGCGGCAGGTTTCACAAGTACCGTGTGGTCATGGCTTAAAAAAGAAAACAGACGCCCCGCCGGGGACGTTGCAAGAATGCTTCACAATCTTATGATGCACGGCATCGGCAGAGTGACAAGACTTTCGGGTATAATAAAAGAAATGCGCGAAGCTAAAGAAAAATAAAACATAACGCAGAGAAAGGTTAAACCCAATCTCTGCGTTTTTTGTTTATATGTGTTCCAAAATCTTTCGGCAGTATAAAGCTAATATAAGAGCAATAATCGTGTTGACCGTAGCCATAGCTAAAAATGCCGCGGATAAATAAAAGGGTAACATAATGAAAACTGCGACAGCTGCGAATATACCCGGAATTGAAAAAAGCATAATAAACAGCAGATAAAATACAACTATAAGCTTTTTCTTGTCGTATTCGCCGAAAAGTTTCTGCAGCAGCAGGTTGACGGCGATAATCATAAAAGCGAAGCTGATTCTTGCCAATATCATTGCTATGGTATCTGCTACAGTGACATAGCAGATGAAATATATAGGAATACAGCAAAGAATGCTTTCTGTAACTGCCGAGGGAATATCGCTTTTTATCATATAAAGAAGCTTCTTAAAAGATGACTCGGGAATGAGGTAGATGTAGGGATAAGACAGTTCCTTTGCCCATCTGCCCGAAGCTATGCTCATAGTCATCATATAAACACTCATTGCGAAAACCGCAACGGGCTCGTCGCTGAAAATAAAGCAGGTGACAGTGGTGATGATAATCTGCACCAAAGATACGGTGGAAAGTATAAGCTTACGGCTGCGACGGTTTTCGGTTTTGTGTTTTTCAGCTATAACAGATGCACCGAAGCCTTTTGTGATGCCGATTTTGCCGGTTTTGACATTTCTCGGAGC
>JAZRDY010000050.1:0-3650 GCA_045660525.1 Acutalibacteraceae bacterium
AAGTTTTCGCCTAAGTAACCGCAAGTTCTTCTTGTAACATTCATCTTGCGCTGGTCTTTGTTGCCGCAATTGGGACATTCCCACTCGAGATTTTCGTTAATAGTGATTTCACCGTCAAAGCCGCACTCGTGGCAATAGTCACTCTTGGTGTTGAACTCAGCATACTGAATGTTGTCGTAGATGAACTTTACAAGCTCTTCAAGTGCTTCAAGGTTGTGTCTCATATTTGGGATTTCAACATAAGAAATAGCACCGCCTGATGAGATAACCTGGAACTGACTTTCAAATGTGAACTTCTGGAAAGCATCAATGTCTTCTCTTACATCCACGTGATATGAGTTGGTGTAGTAGCCCTTATCTGTTACATCTTCAATTGTACCGAAACGCTCTTTATCTATTCTTGCGAAACGATAGCATAATGATTCAGCAGGAGTACCGTAAAGACCGAAACCAAGGCCTGTTTCTTTCTTCCACTTTTCGCAGTGTTCACGAAGACTCTTCATAACCTTAAGAGCAAACTCTGTACCAACGGGGTCTGTGTGACTTACGCCCTTGATAAGCTTTGTAGCTTCATAAAGACCGATGTAGCCAAGTGAAATTGTTGAATATCCGTCGTGGAGATACTTTTCAATTGTTTCACCTTTTTTGAGTCTAGCAATGGCACCGTACTGCCAATGAACAGGGCTTGTATCTGAAATAACATTGTGAAGTGCGTGGTGTCTGCACATAAGTGCTTCAAAGCAAAGCTGCAATCTTTCTTCAAGAAGATCCCAAAACTTCTCTTCGTCGCCTCTTGCAATAATACCGATCTGAGGAAGATTAAGAGAAACTACGCCCTGATTGAATCTGCCCTCAAATTTGTATTCACCGTTTTCGTCTTTCCAGGGTGAAAGGAATGAACGGCAACCCATAGGTGAGAATACGTTACCCTCGTAGTTTTCACGCATCTTTTTTGCTGAAATGTAGTCGGGATAAAGTCTCTTGGCTGAGCATTTGACTGCAAGCTTAGTGATATAGTCGTACTCGCCGCCCTTGAGACAGTTATGTTCATCAAGTACATATACGAGCTTCGGGAATGCGGGTGTTACATAAACGCCCTTTTCGTTTTTGATGCCCTGATAACGCTGACGGAGAATCTCTTCTATAATCATTGCGTTTTCTTTTATATACTCGTCATCCTTTTTAAGGTTAAGGAAAATTGTAACGAAAGGTGACTGACCGTTGGTTGTCATAAGGGTGTTGATCTGATACTGAATTGTCTGTACGCCTGAACGAAGCTCATCGCCTAAACGGTCGTCAACAATTTTGTTAATCTGTTCTTCTGTAAATTCGTTGCCGAATTCTTCACTGATATGCTTGTAGAACTTGTCTCTGCTCTTGCGAAGATATTTACCAAGATGGCTGATGTCAACACTCTGTCCGCCATATTGGCTTGAAGCAACAGACGCGATAATCTGAGTTGTTACATTACAAGCAACCTGGAAACTCTTGGGGCTTTCGATGAGCTTTGCATTCATTACTGTGCCGTTGTCGAGCATATCGCCGATATTGATAAGACAGCAGTTGAAAATAGGCTGCAGGAAGTAGTCTGCATCGTGGAAGTGGATGGTACCCTCATCGTGAGCCTTTGAAATGTATTCGGGAAGAAGAAGTCGGCGTGTAAGGTCTTTTGATACCTCGCCTGCGATAAGGTCTCTCTGAGTTGCTGCCATAACAGCATCTTTGTTGGAGTTTTCTTCCATTACGTCTTTGTTGGAGTTTTTGATAAGGCTGAGAATTGAATCGTCAGTGGTGTTAGCCTTTCTGACCATTGCTCTGTTATAGCGGTAAATGATATAAGCCTTAGCAAGAGCAAACTTGCCTATTTCCATAAGCTTATACTCAACCATATCCTGAATATCCTCTACAAGGATGCGAGTCTTTTGCTTATTGGTTATGTAATCGGCAATAGTATCTATCTGCTGGTGAGTAGCTTTTTCATGTTCTTCAACAGCATCGTTAGCCTTTGTAAGGGCGATAACTATCTTGCTTCTGTCATACTGTACGACTGAGCCGTCACGTTTGATTACGTTCATATTTTCATCTTCCTTTCAATTACATTTTTATCATTGCAGTTCACTATAATCATACCATATATATAGTGGTCTTGTCAATGCATAACATCTAAATACTGCGATATGTTGTGTTTTCGTTGAAAGTAACAAAAAGATTATATTCAGCCATTATTTTATGTGCAAGTCTGCGGTAACGGCAGGCAGGCGGCTCCATTAAATCGCAAAGCGATTTACAAGGCAGACCCCGTAAGGTCTGCCTTGGGGCGAAGCCTTCGGCTTCGCCTATGGAGCCGCCGCCCCCCATTTTTCAGCACAAGCTAAAAAAATAGCACCGACTTACATCAAAGTCGGTGCAAAGCAATCATCCGCCTATATACTTTTTATAATTCTCATAGAGCTTCTCTGAGTCGGGATGTCCGGCAAACGAGGGCGAATCAGCGGGATTCATAATACCGAGATATTGATACGAAAGAATCTTATCTGCATAGGGAGCTACATTTTCTATCTGCTTTCTGACTCTGTCAAAATCAGCAGGTATCAGCGCACTTTTATAAACTATTCCCTCAAAATCAAACAGCTCAATATCCGCCCAAATCTGTGAGCGCCCTGCCTTATCGTGAGCCTTGCGGAGCTTTTCAAAAATACGCTTTGTTCTATCAACCTTGGTCTTTTTCACGCCCACCTCATCCTGATATGCAATAAAGTCAACATCAAGCTCAGCGAGAGTGCGGACATACCTATTATTGGCTAAGGCAAGGTTAGTGCCGTAAGGTGCAATGAGAGTCTTTTTATGAGGAGTAAGACTGTGACAGTAATCCGAACAGAGATTGACGTATTTCACAAAGTCGCCCGAAAATTTAAGTATTATGCAGGTTTCATCGGGAAAATACCAGCCGTAAAAGCTTTCGTGATGACCGTAAAGCACAGCGAGCTCTTCCATTGCTCTGAATGAGCGACCGATAACCTCTTGGTCTTTTATATTGTTACCCGCCTTGCGCCAATCACCGTAAAAGCCGTTGCCGAGAAAAACTTTCACACCGCATTTATCGGCTTCATCGAGCACCTCTTCTATAGGGTCACTGCAAGGCATATCTGCAAAAAGGAAAACCTCAGACTTAAAATAGCACTTTTCATAAAGAGCTGTAGCCATAATAACAACATATTCCATTCCGAGTTCTGATATCTCACGTATCTTCTGACGCCAATCGGTACCCTCAAACTTTTCAAGTGCAGGGTTCCAATATTTCCCCTCAGGTGTATTGTGGTGCCTGAACTCAAAAAAAGTACCGTCTAACTTTCTTATCATATCAAATCCCCCTTGAGCAGATTTTATCCTTTAGATTATATCACAATTTCATCACTAAAACAATAATAAATACATTTTAACTAAAACCTTCTGCAATCACAAAAGCGCCCCGATAATCGAAGAGCTTTTACGTATTATTTAATCTTCAGCTTAAATTCGAACTTAGCATTATCCTCATACCAGAGCGGAAAGTTCGTTCCCCACACATTATTGTAAAGCACAAAGTTGATACCGTCTTTTCTGACACTTTCAAATTTATTGTCAAACTCAAGGATTTTACCGCCGCCGAA
>JAZRDY010000051.1:0-6153 GCA_045660525.1 Acutalibacteraceae bacterium
CCCGTAGGCTATACCGGTATGACCTGGTCAGGATTCAGACCAAGCGATGACTCCTGCAAATACGGTTATCTTATTCCTGCAAACATGTTCGCTTGTGTTGTACTCGGATACATTTCAGAAATTGCTCAGGTTATATATAACGACAGTATACTCAAGGACCTTGCAGATAAACTCAGAAAAGAAATAAACAACGGCATAGAAAAATTTGCTGTTGTAAAAGACGGCAACAAAGATATTTACGCATATGAAACAGACGGCCTCGGCAACTATAACCTTATGGATGATGCCAATGTACCAAGTTTGTTATCACTCCCCTATTTAGGCTATTGTGATGCTGACGATGAAAGATATATCAATACGCGCAACTTCATTTTAAGCAAAAAGAATCCTTATTATTTTGAAGGCAAAAAAGCTAAGGGTATCGGCAGTCCCCACACACCGAAAAACCATATCTGGCCTATCGCTCTTTCTATGCAGGGTCTTACAACAGAAGATGCAGACGAAATGCTCGGTCTTATTAACACCCTCATTTCTACCGATGCAAACACAGACTTTATGCACGAAAGCTTTCACAAAGATAAGCCTCAGAAATTTACACGCGAGTGGTTTTCCTGGGCAAACACACTTTTTGCCGAGCTTGTGATGAAATATATCGATAAAGTCGGCAAGATATAACAAACTGATCAATACATATCGGAGTTGATATTATGAGCAAAAAATTATTTTTTCAGGCAATAATCAAATTTCTGCTCGGGGTAGTTCTTGTAGGCTTATTTGTCTTTTTGCCTGCAGGCAGTTTGACTTATTTTCAAGGTTGGCTGTTTATGGGAATTTTGTTTATTCCTATGTTTTTTGCAGGCATTGTGTTGATGTTTAAAAATCCTGAACTGCTGAAAAAACG
This sequence comes from Acutalibacteraceae bacterium, assembly GCA_045660525.1. Taxonomy (GTDB): domain Bacteria; phylum Bacillota; class Clostridia; order Oscillospirales; family Acutalibacteraceae; genus UBA6857. The sequence goes on from JAZRDY010000051.1 coordinate 902, forward strand.
TCTTAACGCTAAAGAAAAAGAAAAAGAACAGGACAAGGTTGTAAAGCTCAGCGGACTTATGTTCCTTGTGGGATTTATTATGGCAGGTCTGAGCTATCGTTTTCAGTGGTACACTCTCCCCCGTTTTGTTTCTGTTGCGGCAGCCGTTATCTTTCTTATAGCCTATGCACTTTATGCAGAAGTGCTTCGCGAAAACACTTTTCTTTCCCGTACCATTGAAGTGCAGGAAAATCAGACAGTTGTTGATACGGGACTTTACGGCATAGTCCGTCACCCGATGTACGCCGTAACACTGCTTTTGTTCCTTTCAATGCCTTTGATTTTAGGCTCACTTGTTTCATTTGTAATTTTTCTCGCTTATCCGTTTCTTATAGCAAAGCGAATCAAAAACGAAGAAGCCTTACTTGAAAGAGAACTCAAGGGTTATAAAGAATACAAAGCCAAAGTAAAATACAGAATGATACCCTTTATATGGTAAATAAACTTCAAAAAGCTCCGAAAAAACTCGGAGCTTTTTTTGTCGGCAATTAACCGATTTCTTCGCAATAGGTAATGATAAGATTTTTACCGTTACCCTTACCTGAAATTCTGAAATATGTCATTGCGCCTAAGTTTGCTGTGGCATTTGCAGGGGTAAAAGTATGCACTGAGCCATTATATGTTATTCCGTTTGCACTGTCGGAAGAAGCAGAAAGAGGTATGCATTTAACAAGAGAAAAATTACTGTTATAAAGGCAAAGGCAAGAGCCCTCTTCACCGTTAAAAGTAAGTCCCTTTGTTCTTATTACAGCACTGCTGTCAGCAACAAGATAGCCTGATGCAGTGTACCCTGCCGATGATTCATCCTTGCCGCTATCATTGATTTTTGTGCCGTCTTTATAACCCTTTGTGCCGTAAGTGTTACCCTTTTCATCAGTTGCATATTGAATAATATTCACATAATTTGTAACTGCACCCGAAGAGCTGTTATCGTCTTCAATATCAACAATTTTTTCGTTGCGGGTAACTATAAGATTTTCACCCACACCGACTGTTGACACGAGAACATATGCCATATTTTCAAGATTACCCGTCTGCACAAGAGACGGATAAAACTCAACGATGCCTGAATTTTTGTAATACAAGCCTGAATCTTCATCATCAGAACCGTTGAGATTTGCAACCCAGAGCACATTGAAATTGCTGTCTGAAACAAAGATATAGTTACCTACAGTACCATCATAAGTGCCGCCTGCAATTCTGATAACATCTGAATATGAAGCACCCATATGACCTGTATGAGTATAACCCGCACCGAAAATGACATCTCCGCCTGAATTAAGCTTATAGCCATCAAGATAACCCTTACCACTATAAATGATTTCACTGGGAGTTATACTTGTGGGCACAAGGTTTGTGTATAAGCCGTTGCCGCTGTTGTTACCGCCTGACTCACCGCCACCCTGAGTACCGTTATCACCACCGTCGGGAGTCACCTCACCGCCTGATGATGAATCGTTTTCGGTGACATCTGCACCTTCAATAACTCTGTCGACACCTGAGCCGTAATGTATAGCATCAATTTTACCGCTTGTCTTGTTTATCACTATCACGCAGAATGCCGTGTCGTTGACAGTGTTTACGCTCTTGTTATAGGTAACATCCTCTGCGTATGCGATATTTTCAGCCTGAGTGTATGTATCGGCTGAATAGTAGTTATTATTATAAAACGATGCGTTGGGGATACACACAACGGGAATTTTGCTGTCGGTTATAAAGCTGACTTTATAATTATGCAGATGACCGTGGAACTGACCTAATATTCTTGCCTGGTTTTTGCCTGAGAAGTTATAGGATACAGTTGCGCCTGACTGTGTTGCGGTGTTTATGGCTGCACCTTTGCTGTAAGCGTCAATGATACCCTCAGCAAGAGGGAACTTGTCAATCATATTGATAGGATGATGACCAAGAAGAATGATTCCCCACTTGTTTGCATCTGATTTATCAGATAAATCAAGACTCTCGCAAAGCCACTGAAGCTGTTCGGCACTCATAACCGCCGTTTCAGATGCAGGTGTAAGAAGCTCACCGTAGGTTTCGCTTGTGTTAAGACAAATCACTCTTATCTTGCGCTCAGTGAGATCTTTATAAAAGAAACCGCGTGCTTTATAATATTCAGGCACAGTTACATCTTTGTTGTTTTTGCCTATAAGATTCATAAGCTCAACCTGACCGATATATTTGCCGTTGCGGTAGTATGATTTTAAAAGATAATCTTCACTGCCGGTGCATACAAAAGACGGCATTGTGTGATAAGAGGGAAAAAACGCTGAACGCACTTTCATAATTTCGTTTTTAGCTTCAGCAATATCTTTATCACTTCCGCCTGAGGTCATATCACCAAGATAAACTCCGAAGTCTATAGGATATCTTTCGGTGATAAGTTTCATTGCCTGACTCATATGTCTCAGTCCTGTTTCACTGTTGTAATCACCGTTTTTAAGATGTGCATCACTTGAAGCAATAAAAACAACAGAATCGTTGCCCTGACTCTCAGAAACCTTTGAAAGAATTCTCTCTGTTTCAGCTGTGAGATAATCAGGCAGATATTGTGAATCCGTGCCGTTTTCTTTGATGCTCTTGATATTTTCGTTAATGTCACCGAGAATATTTTCAAGAATTTCCTGCTGTGTCATTTCAAGGTCTTCCACAAGAGTATGGGGCTTCGCCCTTGGTCTGACATAAAGCACAGCTCTCTTGACACTTTCTCCCACATTTTCACCGTCAGTTGCATAAATCCATGCATAAATATCGGCGCTGTTTTTAAGCAGTTCATCGGGAATATCGACAACAGCTATGCCGTAGCCTCCCACTGCCTTTACAACAATAGCCTCGCTGCTATTTCTTGAAGCAAAATGCACCTGAAAGCTTTCAGGCATATCATTCCAGATAATTTTGAGCTTCTGACCTTTATCCCACTGTGTAAGACCAAAGGCAGAAACCTCATTTGCACTGCCGTTTAAGGTTATTTCAATCATTTATTCAACTCCTAAAAAAAGATTAAAGTGCCGTCACAAAATGTGATAGCACTTCGATTTTAACTTAAACAACAGTTTTTCCTTTTGCGTTGCAGTTCATCACTACAATTTAATTCTATGAGATTTTTTTGGCTTTGTCAATAGACTTTCAAAAAATTTATACTGTCAGCCTTTTGCACAAATCATTACCTTCTTTTTTGTCCATAACATAAAAAATATCAAAAGCTCTTTATTTATTTGCACTGATAATATATAATTTAAGATGTATGATTATATTAAAGGAGATTACATATTATGGCAAGAAATCATGAAGTTACAACTGCTCACGACCTACTCAATCCCGACGGTACTCTTTCTGAGCCCGGTTGGTCAAAGAGCCTTATTCAGAAATATAACAGAAGCGCAATCAAGGCTCCCAAATGGCGCATTAAGGAATGGGACTATTATCTCATTTTAGCTGATAAACACGCTGTGGCTTTCACTCTTTCAGACGATGGTTATATCGGTATGCAGTCAGCTTCTCTGCTTGTTTTTGATGAAAAGAACCCATGGGAACAGACAAGCTCTATTCTCAACTTCTTCCCTATGGGCAAGTATAAGCTTCCTCCCACATCAGACGATGGTGATATCAGATACCACGACAAAAAGCTCGACCTTGATTTTATCAAAGGCAAAAACACAAGACATATCTTCGGTGAGTACCGCGGTTTCAAAGACGGCAAAACTCTCAAGGTTGATATTACTCTTGAACAGCCACCTATGGACACCATGGTTATTGCTACTCCCTGGAAAGAAAACAAAAAGGCTTTCTATTACAATCAGAAAATCAACTGTATGAGAGCTTCAGGTTATGCTGAATTTGACGGCGTAAGATATGAATTCAACCCCGAAACCGACTTTGGTACTCTTGACTGGGGACGCGGCGTATGGACATATGACAACACTTGGTATTGGGGTAGCGGTAATGCTGTTATCGACGGCAAACCTTTCGGCTTCAACATTGGTTACGGCTTCGGCGACACATCGGCTGCAAGTGAAAACATTCTTTTCTATGACGGCAAGGCTCATAAGCTCGATGATGTAACTTTCAATCTCCCCGAAAACGGCTCATACACTGATCCTTGGACATTCACTTCAAGCGACGGCAGATTTGAAATGGACTTCATTCCCGTTATCGACAGAGCAGCTAAAATCAGCCGCAAGCTCATCGAAACAGATCAGCATCAGGTATTCGGCAGAATGTCAGGTAAAGCTGTTCTTGATGACGGCAAAGTTCTCGAGCTTAAAGATGTTATGTGCTTTGCAGAAAAGGTAAGAATGAAATATTAATACAAGTGAGGATTTGACATTATGAATATTATTGTTGCAGGTGCAGGTGCCATCGGCGGTACCGTTGCTGTACTTCTTAAAGAGGCGGGTTACGATGTGAGCATTATGTGTCACTCAGGCGCGTCCAAAGAAAGAATTGAAAAAGAAGGCTTTTATCTCAGCGGTGCAAAGGGCGACCACTATGTAAAATTTGATTGCTACTCAAGTGCAGAAGAGCTTGGCGATAAAAAGTTTGACATTGTAATTATCGCGACTAAATACGCTCATATGGCTGAGTGTGCCAAGACTATGCTCCCCTTCGTGGCTGAAAACGGTCTTGTGGTCGGTATGCAGAACGGTCTTCTGACAGAAGAGCTCGGCGAAATCGTTGGCAGAGATAAGGTTGTTGGCTGTATGATCGGCTTCGGTGCCACAAGAAACGACGTCAACAACGTGACTATGACAAGCAAGGGCGAATTTTATGTGGGTATGCTCGACGGCAGAAAACCGAAAAATCTTGAGGTTTTCGCAGAGATGCTCAGAACTGTACTCCCCACTGAAATTTCAATGGAAATTCAGCGACAGCAATACTCTAAGCTTATTATCAACTCCTGTATCAATGCTGTGGCAGGTATCACAGGCAAGGTTCTTGGCGAAATTCTGCAGGATGTAAGAGCAAGAGATCTCTTCCTTAACATTGCAAGAGAAGGCATGGCTGTTGCTAAGGCTATGGGTATTAACGTGCCCAAGTACGGTGTGATGCTCGAATATAAAATGCTCGCTGTGGGTAACAACAAATATTACAATGCTTGCTGTAAGTTAGTAGTGCGTATGGTAGGTAAGCTTTACAGTGATGTTAAGCCATCAACACTTCAGTCGCTTGAAAAGGGCGAAATGACAGAGATTGACATTCTCAACGGCTATTTT
>JAZRDY010000052.1:0-6530 GCA_045660525.1 Acutalibacteraceae bacterium
TCAAAGGTAATTTCGGAGTCTGCTTCTACGTCAAGCTTTTCGATGAAGAGAGTATCGCCTGCTTCTACCTTATACTGCTTGCCGCCTGTTTCGATAATTGCGTACATTTTTCTTTCCTTCCTTTATTATGGACTCGCTGATTTGAGGCAGATAATTAATATCTTTTTGGCATGACAAATCACGCCGCCTTTTACATGCGGTATGAATGAGTATATCATAAGACTTTCACTTTGTCAACGAAAATCCGGATTTTTTTATGAAGTTTTTTTAAACTTTCAGCTGAAGGGGGGGCTCCGCGAAAGCCTGATTTTATCAGGCTTTCTGCATAGGCTCTGCCGAGCCTATGCCCGCCGAACTGCGTGCGGCGGCGGAGCCCCCCGCCCCACCGTATGCACAACTTAAAAGCCACGGGAAATCCCGTGGCTCATAGGTTTATTTGTTTTCAGCTTCTTTCTTTTCAGCCTCTTGCTTTTCAAACTTCTCAACAGCCTGCTCTGTGTGGAAAATTGAGGGTACAAAAGGAACGAGCTTCTTAAGCTTAGCAACGATGATAAGTGTTTCAACACCTGCAAAGAAGAATACACCGCCAACAATTATAAAGAGAACGTTGAGGGGTACAAGATGGAAAAGGAAAGGTGAACCTGCTACACATACGCCGTTTAACTTACCGAAGTATGTATGAGGGAATGTGAAGTTCTTAAACTTAATCTGTGAAACAAGTGCTGCTGCAACGAAAACTGCAACTGTCACACCAAGTAAGATATAGAACCAACCGGGAATAAGCTTCTGAATTACGAGCACCTTAACGGGTGTGAAGCCGATAAGACCGTCGCCGATGGTATCAAGGGTAACGCCGAGAACGCTTGAAATGTTGAGCTTTCTTGCAAGGAAACCGTCGATAGCATCTGTTGAACAGAAGATTGCATAGAGGATAAGGAACTTGGTTGAGAACTCGTTACCTGTGGGGGTAAGAAGCAAATAGAGCGCGCCGACAATTCTGATTATTGAGAAAAAGTTGGCACAATTTTTTCTGATAAATTCTTTCATATGGGACATCCTTTTCTATATAAATTTACTCCTTTATTATAACTTAAAACAACTTAAAATGGAAGTAATTTTTTCTTACATTTACAAATTGTTTTTATTATCGCAACCAATCCGATATCAAACATTGATTGGCAACTTATTTTTTTCGACATTGGTTGCTAAACAATAAAAGCACAGGACTTACCTGTGCTTTTGTTGTTATTTATCCAGATTTTTATTCACATGAAATACCGAAAGCACATCCTGAGGCTCTTTGCTGACAGCATTAATATAAATAATCTCTACAACATTAATAGTTGCATTCAGAACAATTACTGCGACCCAAGCGATTATAGGCATAAACTGTACCATTATAGGTAACACGAATATAACAAGTCCGAGGAGCTTTCCGATATATGTATGTGAGAAAAAGAACTTCTTAAACTTAACAAGAGCAATGAAAGCAGCTATCAATGCAAGTCCGATGTCTACGATGAGCCATATTACAATCCAATTGGGAACAGCCTTCTGAACTACAAGAATCTTAAGCAAAGGCAGATAGGTCATACCGTCGCCTATACTGTCAAGAGCTGCACCGAGCTTACTTTCACAATGATATTTTCTTGCAAATTTGCCGTCGAAAAAGTCAGTTGCAGCACAGAAAATATATATACATAAGAATGTGGGATCATAAAAATCATTGAATGTAAACAAAAAACTCGCGGCAATTATTCTGCTTATAGAAAGCACATTAGGCACATATCTCATAATCTTATTCATATAATATCCCTCTTGTTGTTATAATATAGTATCTTTTACTCATTTATTTTACTTTTTTTCTATTAATATTACTTGTTATTTTAATTAATATTTTAATAACGAATATTGTATATTTAAACACACTTTTGACAATGTTTGTTGTTTTTTTGCGGTATTTGTACACATTTTTTTAATATTTACAAATGCTTTACCGCAAAAAAAGCTACCCTGCAGTGTGCAAGGTAGCTTTAAAGCTTTATTACGCTTCTGCAGCTGTATCGTCAGCCTTAACAGCAAAAGCCTTTTCGTCTTCCTTTGTGATGTTATAGATAAACTTCATTGAAAGGAATGCGATAAGTGAGCCTGCAGCGAGTACAGCAAGATAAAGCATAAGAACCTTATCACCAAAGTCAGCAGACTGAACTGCGTTTTCACCCTCAACGAAACCGATAGCTACAAGACCCCAGGATACAACAGCCTGACCGATACCCTGAGCAAGCTTACGGAAGAATGAATAGAGAGCATAGAGTGAGCCCTCTTCGCTCTTACCGGTCTTGCGGTAGCTTACTTCGATACAGTCAGCAACGATAGCCCAAACTGAAATTTGGAATACAGCGTTACCGATGTTAAGACCCATAAGGCAAATGATATAAACAATCATACCTGTTACAAAGCCGTTATATGCAAGAACAAGGGCAATAGCACCTGCAATAGCACCGATAGCCATACAGCTTACGATAACTGTCTTCTTGCCGTACTTAGCAGTGATTTTGCCGAGAATAGCCATAAATACAATCATAGGTGCATATGAGCCGATCATAGCGATACCAACCTTGCTTGTATCTTTGAAGAAGTACTGGAATACCATATTGTTGAGAGCCATTGTTGAGTTGAAAAGAGCAACTGAAGCTACTGTAGCGATTGTTGCACCGACCATAGCTCTGTTTGTGAAGAATGAGTGGAAAGCTGAGAAGAAAGCTTTTACACCTGTTGCGTTTTCGCCTGAAGTTTCGCGCTGTACTCTCTCTTTAACAAGCTTTGTTGTACCGAAGAGAGTAGCAAAAGCAACAACTGACATTACAAGAGCAACAGGAAGAAGTGTTTCACCCTTAAGGATTTCTTCTGTGATACCTGTTACGGGGTTTTCAACCTTATTATAAACGATACCGGGAAGTACGATCATAATAACGATAGCGGGAAGAGCAGCACCTACGCTACGGAATGTTGAAAGTGATGTTCTTTCGTTGGGTTTGTCTGTAATTACACTGTGAAGTGAGCCGTAAGGCACGTTAACCATTGTGTAAGCGATTGACCATAAGCAGTATGCGATGAGACACCAAGCATATTTGCCTGCATATGAGAAAGCAGTTATGGGAGCAAAAATCATTACATTGAAGACAACGAGGATAAGTCCGCCTGCGATAATCCAGGGCATATACTTACTCTTGGGATTTTTGCCGAGCTTCTTAGTATCAACAAGGTTACCGATAACTACGTCGTTAACTGCGTCGAAAGCTTTTGAAATAAGGATGATTACAGCATAGTCCTCTGCTCTGATACCGATGTACTGCAGATAGAAAAGCTGCATAAATGTTGATACGAGCTGGAATGAAAAGCCACAGCCCATATCGCCCATAGCATAGCCGAGTTTATCCTGCCAGCCAAAGGGTCTGATTGTGTTAGTCTTACTCATTGGATTTATTCTCCTTTTGTTTTCTGTTTATTTATGCAGGCAAGCTTTCACCTGCCTGCTTTTTTCCTTTTTGTACAGCCCTCGCCGGGCGAGCGTTACTTTTTCCTGACGTGGAAAAAGTAACCAAAAACACTGAGTTGTTTTTAGAATTTGAGAAATCTTTTTAATCGGAGCTTTAACTCCTAACTCCTCACTCCTAACTCCTCACTTTATTTTATCTCTGTACTCTGCCGCTTGCGTCGCCGCCTGCAAGTTTTTCAACTTCACTTACAGTTACACGGTTGTAGTCGCCCTCAATTGAATGCTTGAGAGCTGAAGCTGCAACTGCAAATTCAATAGCACTCTGTGAATCCTTGCCGTTGAGAAGTGAGTAGATAAGACCGCCGCCGAAGCTGTCACCGCCGCCCACGCGGTCAACAATGTGAAGGTGATACTCTTTTGAGAAACAGTAATTTTCGCCGTCATAGAGCATACCTGCCCAGTCGTTGTCGTTAGCTGAGATTGATGAACGAAGTGTGATAGCAACTTTCTCAAAAGCGAAAGTATCCATAAGCTGTTTAGCAACACTCTTATAGCCCTCTTTGTCGAGCTTACCGCCATAGATGTCAGTATTGGCAGCTTCAATACCGAATACGTCTTTAGCATCTTCTTCGTTTGAAATGCAAACATCAACATATTCGCAGAGCTTTGTCATAGCTTCTCTCGCCTGAGCTCTTGTCCAGAGCTTGCCTCTGTAGTTAAGGTCACAAGAAATCTTCACGCCCTTAGCCTTAGCAGCCTTACAAGCATCGAGGCAGATTTCAACAAGGTTTTCACCGAGAGCCGGAGTAATACCTGTGAAGTGGAACCAATCAGCACCGTCGAAGATTTTATCCCAATCGAAGTCTTCTCTTGATGCTTCCTGAATAGCTGAGTGAGCTCTGTCATAGATACAAACTGAACCTCTCTGTGACGCGCCTTTCTCGAGGAAGTAGATACCTACTCTGTCGCCGCCGCGTACGATATCTTTTGTATCAACACCAAGACCGCGAAGTGAGTTAACAGCACCCTGACCGATAGCGTGTGCAGGGAGCTTTGTTACAAATGAAGCATCCATGCCGTAGTTTGCAAGTGAAACAGCAACGTTAGCTTCACCGCCGCCGAAAGTAGCCTGCATTGTATCGTTCTGGAAGAAACGAAGATAGCCTTCGGGAGCAAGACGAAGCATAATTTCGCCGAATGTTACAATTCTTTTTGCCATAATTATATACCTCTCAAAAATAATTTACTTTGTTTCGATGCAGATTTCGAAGCCTGCAATTGTATCTTTAAGACCGAAGCAACTTACATTGCCCTTTTTGTCGTACCAGATGTCGGGATCAATTTCAGCACCCATTCTCTGAAGATACGCCATAGCTCTGTTACCGTTATTGGTATTGATTACGATACAGCCCTTAGCATCGCTTTCTTCTTTACCAAAGCATACACAGCCTGCCTGTACACCGCACTCTGTTTCAGTGCAGTCAAAGCCAAAGAGTGAAGATACAAACTTTGCATTCTTTTCTGCGTTAGCGCTGTCGCCGTAAATGCAGATTTTCTTAAGCTCGAAGCCGAGCATTGTCTTGATAGCATCCTTACACTTCTTTGTGATACCATCCCAATTGCTTTCAGCAATATCAGCACCTGTTGCGAGCCATGTACCGCCGCAAGCGATGATGCGGTCGAATGAGAGATAGTCATTGAGATTCTTTGTGTTTACACCGCCTGTAGGCATCCACTTAGCAGCCTGATAGGGACCTGCAAGAGCCTTGAGCTTTGCTACACCGCCGTTTGCTTCAGCAGGGAAAAACTTGATGTTTGTAAGACCCATACTCATAGCCTGCTCCATTTCACCGGGAGTAGCCGCACCGGGCATCATAGGAATGCCGAGTGACTTGATATATGCAATCATTTCGGGGTTGAAGCCGGGAGTAACGATAAACTTTGCACCTGCTGCCACAGCTCTGTCAGCCTGCTCTTTTGTAAGAACAGTACCTGCACCAACGAGTACATCGGGGCATTCAGCTGTGATTCTTCTGATTGATTCTTCAGCAGCTGCAGTTCTGAATGTGATTTCAGCAGCAGGAAGACCACCGTCACGAAGAGCCTTTGCAAGAGGCACAGCCTTGTCAGCATCATCAATAGCCACAACGGGGATGATACCTAATTCATAAATTGTCTTGAACATATCCATTTTATTTCATCTCCTGAAAAGATTTGATTTTGTTTATGAGGTGAGTGAAGAGTTTTTTTGTCCGAGTCAATCGGACAACTCGGAGCGAATTGCTCCTTAACTCCTCACTTCTAACTTTTATTTGCCCTCGCCGGGCGGGCATTCTTTTTCCTAGCGCGGAAAAAGAATCAAAAACGCGCTGATTATACGCCGCTGTATGATGAGAAGCCGCCGTCAACGGGAAGTACAACACCTGTGATAAAGCCTGCAGCAGCATTATTGATAAGGAAAAGAAGTGCGCCGTCAAGCTCGTGAGCTTCACCGAAACGACCCATAGGAGTAGCAGCAAGAATCTTGTCTGTTCTGGGTGTGGGTGAACCGTCGGGATTCCAAAGAAGAGCTGCATTCTGCTTGGTTGAGAAGAAACCGGGAGCAATAGCATTAACTCTGATGCCCTCTTTTGAGAAGTGAACTGCAAGCCACTGTGTGAAGTTTGAAATAGCAGCCTTAGCACCTGAATAAGCAGGAATCTTTGTAAGAGGTGTGAATGCATTCATTGATGAGATGTTGATGATGTTGCAACCCTCTCTGCCGAGCATCTGCTTTGCGAATGCCTGAGTGGGAATAAGAGTACCGAGGAAGTTGAGGTTGAATACAAATGATACACCGTCAGCATCAAGGTTGAAGAAGTTTTTGCAGTCCTCGTCGATATCGCCTGCAAAATAGTATTCCTTATCGGTGGTTGCTCTGGGGCTGTTACCGCCTGCACCGTTTATAAGAATGTCGCATTTACCGAGGTCATTTTCAACTGCTTCGGCAACCTCATTGCAGATATCCTTGTCAAGAACATTGCACTTATAT
>JAZRDY010000053.1:0-15963 GCA_045660525.1 Acutalibacteraceae bacterium
AAGGTGCTGTTGTATCATTTATGGACAGATCAACTGTTTATAACAGAGATTTATTCAAGGGCGCATTTGCTCTCGCTAAAGAAAAGAATATTCCTATTCAACCGAAAACCACAGTTGCAGGCGGCAACGATGCAGGTGCTATTCATAAAGCTTGCTCAGGTGTATATACAATTGCTGTTTCATTGCCTTGCAGATATATTCATTCGGGTACATCTGTCGGTGACAAAAAAGATATGCAGGCTTGCTATGATTTAGCTGTTGCGCTCTCACAGGAGTACGCAAATGCTTAAACTTGCAACCGATAAAGACCTGAATGACATCCTGAAGTTTTGTGATGGTGATTTACTCGGCACGAGAATCGGCTGTTACTGTCTAGCTTATGGTTTTGAGAGAGACTTTCTCAATGTCTGGGTCGACAGTACGGATGTAGGTATTTACGCGGTCATCGCAAAATTTTATGACAGCATAACAATTAAGGCTGTTGGCGAGGATTTATCAGAAATAAGCGAGTTTATAAAAATGATTGGTTTTGATACACTTGAGACCTCACTAGATACTTGCGAAAAACTGTCATATAAGTCTGACGAAATCAAGAAGTCTTATATTTTTGCAAGTGAAGCTGAAAATATGGGCGCTCAGGACTTAGGTGAAGAGAACTACAAAGCTCTCTATAAGCTTGTAAGCGAAAATATTCCCGGGTCATTCAGTGATGATAAGGATTCTTATCTTGCTTTTTTATCTGATTTCACCTTTAGAAAAAGAAGAAATCTTGCGCGTGCTAAAGGAATAATACTTGACGGAAAGTTAGTCTCGAGCGTTATAACCTCGGCAGAGGTGCCGGGCAATGCTCTTATCAGTGCTGTTGCGAGTGATAAAGAAATAAGAGGCAAAGGTCTTGGCAAAAGAACTGTTTTGACAATGGTATCCGAGCTTCAAAAAGAAAATAAAGACGTATATGTAATTGCTCTTAATGAGTCTGCAGAGGGCTTTTATGAGCATACAGGATTTATATTTAACGAAAAAATTGCTGTTGTGAAAGGATTATAATATGTTCAGATTCGATTCGCGAATAGAAGAAATGTCAAAAAAAGCGCTCGAAAGCGCAAAAGAAAATTTTGCTTATATAGACGAAATAACAGAATACAATCAGCAAAAAATGCTCAGAGCCTTTATCGATAAAGGTGTTACTGAGTCAATGTTTGCCGAAAGCACAGGCTACGGCTATAACGACAGAGGCCGTGAAATAATCGATGAAGTTTTTGCTCAGGCTGTAGGCGCTGAGGATGCTATGGTCAGACACAACTTCACTTGCGGCACTCATACACTTGCGGTTGCACTTTTCGGCGTACTCAGACCCGGTGACACAATGCTCAGTGTCTCAGGCAGACCTTATGATACAATTCAGCCTGTTATCGGCATCACCAAAGGCGGTAATATGGGTTCACTGAAAGATTTTGGTGTAATATATGATGAAGTAGCACTCAAGAATGAAAGACTTGACTATGAAGCAATAGAAGAACGTCTTAAAAAAGGCGATGTAAAAATGGTTTATATTCAGCGTTCCAGAGGCTATTCACTTCGTCCTACTCTGTCTGTTGCGGAAATAAAAAAGGTTGTTGATATCACCAAAAAATTCAGCAATGCTATGGTTATGGTCGACAACTGTTACGGCGAGTGGACAGAAAAAATTGAGCCTACCGATGTGGGTGCTGACCTTATGGCAGGTTCGCTTATCAAAAACCCCGGCGGCGGTATAGCTAAGACCGGGGGTTATATTGCAGGTAAAAAAGAATATGTTGACATGTGCGCATACCGACTCACAACTCCGGGTCTCGGCAGAGAAGTCGGCGCAACTCTCGGTCACTCAAGAGAGCTCTTTATGGGGATTTTCAATGGCCCTCACGTTGTTGGCGAAGCTCTCAAAGTTGCTTGCTTCACAGCTGCTCTCTTTGAGCTTTTAGGCTTTGGTACAACACCAACCAAAGATGAAACAAGACACGATATTATTCAGGCTGTGAAGCTTGTGAACAGAGATAATCTTATTGCTTTCTGTCAGGGTATACAGAAAGGTTCACCTATTGATTCTTTTGTTGTACCCGAACCCTGGCCGATGCCAGGTTATGACAGTGATGTAATTATGGCTGCAGGTGCATTTACACTCGGCTCATCAATTGAGCTTTCGGCAGACGCTCCTCTTCGTGAGCCTTATGCTGTGTGGCTTCAGGGCGGTCTTAATTTCCACAGCGGTAAGGTTGCAGTTATGTATGCCGCTGAAAATGTGCTTAAAGTTCTTGATAAAGAAGGTAGTAACTGATGGGTAATTTCAAGGGTTTTGACCCCAACGGTTTTATGCTGCTTGAAATGAATAAGTTCAACGATTCACGCGATTTTTATGAGAGTGTCAAAGAAGATATTAAAAAAATGTCAATCATTCCCATGCGTAATCTATGCGCAGATCTCTCTGATGAGCTTTACAGAATTGATTCTAAAATGAATCTTATTCCAACCAAGATGGTATCACGAGTCAGACGAGATACACGTTACTCAAAAAATAAGCAGATGTATCGCAGTAACATCTGGTGTATGTTTATGAGAGATAAGCATCAGTGGGAAAATTTCCCTTGTATGTGGTTTGAATTTTTTCCTGACGGATACAGCTATGGTGTTGCTATGTTCCGATTTGATGCAACTGGTCTCGGTGCGTACAGGCAGAAACTTATAGATAAACCCGATGAATTCAGACGTGCTCTAACAAGCATAGAAATTACAGGTGCACAGCTTTTCATCGATTCTTTTAAAAAGAATAAACCTGATATTGATAAAGTGCCCGACGATCTTAAGCTTTTCTATAATGCAAAAGATTTCGGTTTTACTTATCACAACAACGATATGCAAAAGCTTATCGACGGAAGCATTATTGAAGAGCTTGTATATGCAGTAAGAGCTTTCGAACCTATGTATAAATTCCTGAGTGAAATCACAGATGATCTTGTAGCTAAAGGAGAATAATTGTGGAGAATATTTATAAGAAACTTAAAAGCGGTTCCGATATCAGAGGTACCGCCACAGACGGAGTAAAGGGTGAAGCTATAGAGCTTACCGACAAAGCTGTATTTGATCTTACAATAGGTTTTTGCAAGTGGCTTAAAGAAAGAGGCTACAAGGGTGATAAAATTGCTGTTGGTCACGATTCGAGAATATCAGCTTTACGAATTAAAAATCAGGTAATTGCAGCATTGGGCGAGTACGGTTATAAAATTTATGACTGCTCTTATGCTTCAACCCCTGCAATGTTTATGACAACTGTTTATCTCGATTGTATCGCAAGTGTGCAGATTACAGCGAGTCATCATCCCTTCAACAAAAACGGACTTAAGTTCTTCACTAAAGACGGCGGTCTCAACGGCGAAGATATTGAAAGAATCACTGTTTTGGCTTGTGAAGATTACGAGAAAAACGGCAGTGTACCTAATGTAGAAATTTTGGATTATATGTCAATTTATGCTAAAGGTCTTCGCAAAATGATTTGTGACGAGCTTGGCGCAAGTGAAGACAGCAAACCTCTCAGCGGATATAAAATTATTGTAGATGCAGGTAACGGTGTCGGCGGATTTTATGCTACAGATGTTCTTGCTCCGCTTGGTGCAGATATAGACGGAAGTCAGTTCCTCGATATGGACGGTATGTTCCCTAATCACGCACCGAACCCTGAAAACAAAGAAGCTATGAAGAGTATCTGCAAGGCAACTGTAGATTCGGACGCAGATCTTGGTGTAATATTTGATACTGACGTTGACAGAGCAGGTTGCGTTGACAAAAACGGCAACGAAATCAACCGTAACCGTCTTGTGGCTCTTGCTTCTCTTATTGCTCTTGAAAATAACGATGGCGGTACTATCGTTACAGACAGTGTTACTTCAACAGGGCTTACAGAGTTTATTAACAGCAATCTTGGCGGTGTGCATTACAGATTCAAACGCGGTTACCGCAATGTTATAAATGAGCAGCTTCGTCTGAATGATGAGGGTGTTAATTGCCCTCTTGCTATGGAAACCTCGGGTCACGCAGCTTTCAGAGATAACTACTATCTCGATGACGGTGCATATCTTATGACAAAAATCATCATTAAGATGGCACAGATGGGCAAAGAGGGCAAGACTCTCGATTCTCTTATCGCCGATCTTAGGGACCCTGCCGAAGAGGCAGAGCTTCGCTTTAAAATAAAATGCGATGATTTCAGAAGCTACGGTAACAAAGTTATTGATGAGCTTGAAAAATACGCATCAGATAAAGAGAGTATGAGAATTGCCGATGATAACCGAGAGGGTATCAGAATTTTCTTTGACAGTGATGATAAAAAAGGCTGGCTTCTTCTTAGACTCAGTGTCCACGATCCGATTATGCCGCTTAATATCGAGAGCGATGTTGTTGGCGGTGTTAAAAAGATTGCCGATGAATTTAAGGCATTTTTAAGTGGCTTTGATATGCTCGACATAACACCTATCGTTAATTTCCTTGCATAAAAAACTTATAAACACTTACTGAAAGGAGCAGAATATGAGAAAATATGCTGTAGCTGTTTTAATCGTTTCGTTATTTGCCTTGCTTGGCTTTGCTTTTATCGGCACATATTTTCAGCCCGTGGATTCGCTTATAAGACCGCCTCAGGCTGAAGGTGAAAATCTCGCTATTCAACTCGCTTTCAGTGAGGCTGCAGGTGATGACTTTATCCTTAAGCAACCGCTTAACGGTAATTATCGCAACGCTTACACTTTTATAGATTTAACCGGAGACAATAATGATGAAGTGATTGTTTTTTACTCAAAAAGCAATGATCTGGGAATTGTAAGAATGAACGTTCTTGATAAAAAAGATGATGAGTGGGTGAGTATTGCTGATTTTCAGAGTGCTCACAGCGACATTCACGAAATTGAATTTGCTGACCTTAACGGTGACAACACAAAGGAAATCATTGTCGGCTGGACTGTTTTCGGTGAAAGCTATTCAAAACTTATCACTGTTTATCAGATTGTCGATAGCGAAAACAACATTAATATCAGACCGGTTTATATGGACCATTATTCAACCTTCAGAATATCGGATATTGATTGCGATTCTAATGAAGATATTCTGTCTCTTAAATACGCAACGGCAGGTAACGCGTCTGAATACTCCGCGAGTCTTATTTCTTATGATAACGGAGAAATTTGCGTCAGAGGATCATTCACAATAGACAATTCAATATCGTCTGTTGCGGCTGTGAATTTTGATTATATTGAAAACGAAGGTTCAAAAAGAGTATTTGTAGACGGTCATAAGGTTGACGGCGGTATGATAACTGATTGCTTCACCTGGAATGACAGTGTGAATAATTTCACCAGATATGAAGTTTCCGGTGTCGGTGTCAGCACGCTTTCATACAGATCTTCCTCTGTTCATTGCAAAGATGTAAACTCAGACGGAATTATCGAAGTGCCGACGGAAGAATATCTGCCTAATATAAGTGCTGATAATCAGGTTAATGCCAATTCACGAACAAGTATTAATCTTGGTACGAGCCTTATCAAGTGGGTTAAACTTCAAAGAAATTCCACCGAAACTGTGGAACAACATATTATTATGTCACAATACGGTTACAGCTTTAAATTCAGCAAAGATTGGCTTGGTAAGGTGTCTGTGATCAATGACCAACAAAAAGGCATACTTACTTTCTGGTCAACTGATATTGTTGACGGGGTACCGCAAAAAGGTAAAAAGTTATTCTCAATTATGACGATTACGGAAATTGACCTTGATACAATCGGTGAAATATCTTTTACTTATTCACAGCTAACACAGCTCAAAGGGAAGCTTTATTACAGCAAGATTTATGATGCCGGTGTTGAATTCGGCATAACAAAAAAAGAAATCAAAAACAGAATAATAGCGGGGTAAATATTATGAAAACTGTTCTTGTTGCAGAAGATGAAAGTTCAATCAGGGAATTTATAACCATCAATTTACGTCTTGCCGGATATGATATTATTGAAGCTGCCGACGGCAGACAAGCTATCGAAAAATACGATAGTAACAAAAAACGCATAGATATTGCGGTGCTTGATATTATGATGCCGGGTTGTGACGGAATTGAAGTATGTAAGCATATCAGAGAAAATAATCTCAATACAGGCATAATATTTTTGACAGCTAAAACTCAGGAGCACGATAAAGTCAGCGGTTTGATTTCGGGTGCTGATGATTATATAACAAAACCCTTTTCCACAACCGAGCTTATCGCCAGAGTTGAAGCTCTTTACAGACGTGTAGATTACAGTAAAAACCTGCTTAAATCAACGCCGAAAGACAGCATAACCTTAGGTGAGTTTGAGCTTGATCTTAAAAAACACGTGCTTTATAAGCGCGGCGAAGAAATTGAGCTTACCCAGGTTGAATATCATATACTCGAATGCTTTTTCACAAAACCCGAAGAGTCCATCGAACGCGGAGTATTTGTAGATAAAGTTTGGGGCGACAAATATTACGGCGATGATAAAGTCGTTGATGTCAATATAAGACGACTCAGATTGAAAATTGAAGATGATCCCTCAAATCCCGAACATCTTATAACTGTCTGGGGTCAGGGTTACAGATGGATTGTATAAAACAAATACAATGAAAGGAGAAAAGAAATATGAAAAACAAAGCTAAGATGACACTGGGCAATACAGTTAAAGGCAGATGGATAAAAAACGTTCTTCTTGTTTTTACAGTTATTATGTTTCTTTTTTCCTGCATTATTGTTTACTCATCGTGTGTGAGGTATTTCAATTCGGCTGAACTTGCAATGAGAGCAAGAAATTCAAAATCCGTCGATACTTTTTTCAGCGAATACAATAACGGCAACATAGAAACCTTTGCCGCAGGCGCTTATGAATTTATTGAAAATTTTCAATACCGAGACATTATGGAAGTCTGGGTTCTTGATAAAAACGGTAAACTGCTTGTTTCCTCAAGCGGATTCAGTGAGTCGTCTTCATCTCAGCACAACGATTACGATATCGCTCTTGAAGCTCAGGATAACATTGGTGTTGCAAGGATGAAGCTTTCGAGCGGTGAGCCGGTAATGGCAATGACATACATTTTAAGAGATTCAGTTGGTAATAATTACGGTGCGGTGAGATATATTGTTTCGATGCAGGCTATGTATCAGCAGCTTTTTATGATTATCATTATTGTAATTGCATCATTTATACTTGTGGTGTCATTAATGGCAATTTCCGGAATGTATTTTGTTTCCTCGATAGTTAATCCGGTTTCCGATATTTGCAGTACTACTGCCGAAATAGCAAAGGGTGATTTTTCGGCTCGCATAGACTATGACTATTATCACGATGAAATAGGTGAGCTGTGTATGTCTATCAACAATATGGCTCAGCAGCTCAGCGAAATCGATAAAATGAAAAATGATTTCATATCAACTGTTTCTCACGAAATAAGAACACCTATGACAGCTATCAAGGGATGGGGAGAGACACTGAAAAATGTAGGCGATAATCCCGAAATTATGCAAAAGGGTCTTAATATTATTGTTGATGAAACAGACAGGCTTTCTTCAATGGTTGAAGAGCTTCTTGATTTTTCGCGTATGCAAAACGGCAAAATACGAATTGTTAACGAAGAAATCGATTTGCTTTATATTATCGAGCATGTATATAATACATATAAACTAAAAGCCGTTAATGAAAACATTGAGCTTACGTTGGATTTAAACGGCAACACCGATATAAGTATAATCGGTGATAAAGACAGAATACGTCAGGTTGTTATCAACATACTAGATAATGCTATTAAATACACTTCTCCGGGCGGAAGTATATGTATATCCGTTGCTAGAATTGAGAAATATGTTAAAATAATAATCAGCGACAACGGTATAGGCATACCGCAAAAAGATTTGCCCCATATCAAAGAAAAATTTTATAAAGCAGACAATAATGTGCGCGGAACAGGTATTGGACTTGCCGTTGCAGATGAAATAATAAAAATGCATTCGGGTGAAATTAACATTTCCAGCGAAGTTTCAAAAGGAACAACCGTTGAAATAATTTTACCTATAATTTTCAAGGAGGATTAATATATGTCAGAGTGCAAAAAAGATTGTTTACATAAAACTTCAGTTGGCGGTCAGGCGCTTATTGAAGGTATAATGATGCAAGGACCCAAAGGTGCCGCTGTTTCTGTCAGAACACCAGACGGTACAATTGACACCGAAATGGTTAATTTCAAACACGCAAAGGATAAATTCAAACCTTTAGGTTGGCCTCTCATCAGAGGTGTGGTTGCATATATTGAGTCTATGATGTTCGGCTATAAATGTCTTATGCTCTCTGCTGAAAAATCAGGTCTTGAAGATCTGGAAGAAAGCGAAGAAAATATGTCTAAGCTTGATAAATGGCTTAATGACCACATCAACAAAAAAGTTCTTGGCGTACTTACAGCTGTTGCAAGTGTTGTTGGTATGCTTCTTGCCTTTTTGCTTTTCTTCTATCTTCCCACAATAGCAGTTAACTTTATCAATAAGCTTTCAGGCGAGATTCTTACTAACTATCGTGCACTGTTTGAAGGCATTATCAGAATGATGATTTTTGTTGCCTATATTGCCGCCGTTTCTCTTATGAAGGATATCAGAAGAACATTTATGTATCACGGCGCAGAGCACAAAACAATTTTCTGTTACGAACAAGGCCGCGAGCTTACCGTTGAAAATGTAAGAGAACAGTCACGTTTTCATCCTCGTTGCGGAACAAGCTTTATCTTTGTAATACTTATAATCAGTGTTATTATTTCATCAGCTATCTCAGTTACCTGGCCTGAGCTTCGTGATCAGACAGTGTTGTGGATTGCAATTAAAGTGCTTATTCTTCCGTTGATTACAGGCATAAGCTATGAGTTCATTAAGTACGCGGGCAGACACGACAATATATTTGTAAAAATTCTTTCCGCCCCGGGACTTTGGATGCAGAGACTTACAACCAAAGAGCCAGATGACGATATGATTGAAGTTGCTCTCGCGGCATTTAAGGCAGTAATTACAGATAATCCCGAGGATGATGCCGTATGACATTGAAAGAAGTATTTATTTCTTTAAAAATAAAACTTGCAAACATTGATGACGGTGCAATTGAAGCAAGATACATTTTAGAAAAAGTAAGCGGAATACCCTACAGTCAGATGCTTCTTAAAGGTGATGATAAATTTTCCGAGGAAATGTATAACGAAGCCTGCGCTATGGCTGACAGACGTCTGAGCGGAGAGCCAATCCAATATATTTTAGGCTCTTGGGATTTTATGGATTTCACCTTTAAAGTAGGTGAGGGAGTGCTTATTCCGCGCCCTGAAACAGAGATTCTCGTTGAATATATTCTTGAAAAAATCAAGGATATTAATGAACCTGTAATCTACGATTTATGTTCGGGTAGCGGTTGTATCGGTCTGAGCATTGCGATGCTTCACAAAGGTGCAAAAGTTTTTCTTGTAGAAAAATCCGACAAAGCACTTGCATATCTTAAAGCTAATAATAAAAATCTTTGCAACGACTCGCATAAAACGACAGTTATACAAGGTGATATTTTGGCTATTGATGATTTTGATTACTTGCCGAAAGCCGATGTAATAGTCAGTAACCCGCCATATATCAGAAGCGATGAAATTCCGACATTGCAGAGCGAGGTTTTGCGTGAACCTGTTATGGCTCTTGATGGCGGTGAAGACGGACTTATCTTTTACAGAGCGCTTATAAAAGATTGGTCAAAGAAGCTTTCGGACGACGGATTTATGGCTTTCGAGTGCGGTGAAGGTCAGGCTCAGGATATATCTGAGCTGTTCAGCAAAATTAATTTTGACAGCAAAGCAATAAATGACTATAATAATATTCAGCGAATTGTTATCGGAAGGAGAACTCTAAATGATTTTTGATTTAGTCAGAGACGGACTTTCAATGGAGCTTATTATAAATCTGTGTGTCCGTGTATTTATAATTTTTTGTGTTTTACCTATACACGAGTTTGCACACGGTTATGTAGCCTGCAAGTTGGGTGACGACACTGCAAGACTCAAAGGCAGACTTACAATGAATCCTCTCGCTCACGTAGATCCCTTTGGTGCTCTTATGGTTATTCTCGTTGGCTTTGGTTATGCGAAGCCCGTACCGGTAAACTTAGGTAAATTTAAGCGTGGTAAAAGAAAACAGTATATGGCACTCACAGCGTTTGCAGGTCCCGTGTCAAATCTTATAATGGCAACAATTTTTACTTTCTTTTATTGCCTTATCTATCACAAGTTCATTTATATAAATGACAGTATGGTATATGTCGCATTGTTTTTGTCAGTTGCGGCTCAGATAAACATCTCTTTGGCAGTGTTCAATCTTTTACCCATACCGCCTCTTGACGGGTCAAGAATACTTAATGCATTCTTGCCTGACAGACTTTATTTCAAGCTTATGCAATATGAGAGATATATTGTTTTGGTAGTGTTTGCTCTGATTTTCCTAAATATCCTCGATGGCCCGATTGCATTTCTTACAGGTCTTATTGAAGCGCTTATCTTCAAACTTTGCGAAATACCCTTTGTATAATTAAGGAGTTACAATGGAAGTTATAAATTACAAATTAGATGTATTTGAAGGTCCTCTCGACCTGCTTTTACATCTGATTAATAAACACAAACTGAATATCAACGATATACCTATTTTTACACTTGTTGAGCAGTATATAGAATACGTGAGACAGATGCAGGAATCAGATATGGAGGTTGCCAGTGATTTTCTTGAAATGGCAGCACGACTTGTATATATTAAGTCAGTATCCCTTCTGCCGGTTTATGAAGAAGCTGAAAAGCTGAAAAAAGAGCTTACAGGTGAACTCATAGAATATCGTGACTGCAAAATTATGGCAGGCAAAATTGCTGAAACTGCTAATGGTTTTGACTATTTTTATCGCGATACAATGAAAATTGAATCAAATAAGAAATATGAGCGACTTCACGAGAGTGAGGACTTATTCCGCAGCTATCTCGCAGCAGTAGGTAAAGGTAAGAGAAAGCTTCCACCACCGATTGAAGCTTTCACAGCTATTGTTTCTAAAAAGATTGTATCCGTTTCTTCGAGAGTTTCAGGCATTGTTACTAAACTCAAGAAAGGCGCAAAACGTCATTTCGGAGAGTTCTTTTCCGATGCATCTTCACGCTCAGAAATGGTTGCAACCTTCCTCGCAATGCTTGAGCTTATCAAAGCAAATAAAATAAAGGCGTGGGGCAGTGGTGACAAAGTTATAGTTGAGCAATGCGAAGAGCTTGAAGAAGAGATCGGCTCATTTATCAGTGAATTTTCCGTTGATATTGGCGAGGAGGAAAAAGTAAATGAAGAACAATGAATTAATCCCTATGCTTGAAGCGGTGCTTTTTGCAATGGGTGAACCTATAGAAATTGAAAGACTTTGTGTAGCTCTTGAGCTTGATGAAATCGTTGTAAGCGATGCACTTTCAAAGCTGCAGGAAAAATACAACAGTGACGATTACGGTATATGTCTCTTAAAGCTTGATAACAAATATCAGATTTGCACCAAGCAAAAATATGCCGACAATATCAGAAGTGTAATTGAAGTCAAGAAAAATGCGCCTTTATCTCAGGCTGCATTTGAAGTTTTGGCAATTATTGCTTATAATCAGCCTATAACCAAAGCTTTTGTTGAACAGATAAGAGGTGTTGATTGCAGTGGTGTAATTTCATCACTTTGTCAGAAATCTCTTATTGAAGAAAAAGGCAGACTGGACCTACCCGGCAGACCTCTTATTTACGGTACTACTGCCGAATTTTTGAGATGCTTCTGCATTTCTTCACTCGATGAACTTCCGCCTTTGCCTGAAAATAAAGCAGAAGAAACTCTTGCAGCTGAAGATAAAGAAAACAAAGAAGATACAAAAGTAAATTTTTCTGAAATTCAGTGAACAGTTTTTTAATAAACAGTTGACGAAATACAATCTTTAATGTAATATAATAAGAGATATGTTGAAAGGGGTGAAAGGGTGACAGGATTTCAGATATTTTTATGCGTTTTACTCGGAATAATTGCTTTAATTGTGCTTATTCTTTCAATCCCGGTAAAGGTTTCATTGGCTTTTGATAATAAGATTCATCTGAGTATTAAATATCTTTTTATCAAGCTTGATATTTTGCCTGTGGGCCCGAGTAAGCCTAAGAAACCGGCAAAACAAAAAAAAGAACCCGAGCCAAAGCCGGAAAAACCAAAAGACGAGACACCTAAAGAAAAAAAGCCTAACCCGATTATTGAAATGGTTAAAGCCAACGGTTATGATGGTATGATGCTTGTTATTAAAAATCTTGGCAGAGTACTCGGCACATATGGCGGCAAATTGTTTAAGAGTATCGTTTTTGATGAAATTGACGTTTATGTCAGTGTCGGTACCGGTGATGCGGCTTCTACAGCCATAAAATACGGTGAAACCTGTCAGAAGATTTATCCTGTGTTCGGTTTCATTTGCTCAAACAATATCGTAAAAAAATATGATATTCTTGTTGAGCCTGACTTTTTGGCTAACAAAACAGAAAACGAATTGTTTATTGATTTCAGTATAACAATCAGAAAAATTATAAACGCAACCATAGCAATGGTATTCAGACTCATTTTCAATGTTGGTCTCAAGTTTATTCTCGGGGCTAAAAAAGGTAAAGAAAATAAAGAGTCTAAAGATACAAAACCGGCAAGTGCCGAAATTAATAATGGCAAATAATGAAAGGATGATATAATATGGCAGAAAAATCAGCAGGCGCAATTCTCGCTTCAACAATTGAAAAAATCCGTGATCTCGTAGACACAAGCACAATCATCGGTGAAGCTATCTACGCAGAAGGCGGCACAACAATTATCCCCGTTTCAAAGGTTACATACGGCTTCGCTTCAGGCGGTGCTGACTTCCCCTCAAAGGGCAATCAGGAACTCTTTGGCGGTGGCGGAGGTGCAGGTGTTACAATCACACCCGTTGCTTTCCTTGTAATCAACAACGGTGACGTTACACTTAAGCACATCACTGCTTACGATAACGCAGCTGAAAGAGTTGTTAACCTTGTACCTGAAATGTTTGACAAGGTAACAGGTCTTATGAACAAGACCAAGAAGGATGTTGTAATTCCCGACGCAACAGTTGAGGAAGCATAATTTCCGTAAAATATTAATTTTAGATCAACCGCCTGCATATCATATAATCGGCAGGTGGTTGGTTTGTTGCTTAAAAAACTGTTTTTTGTTTTTGTGTTTATGGCAGTTTTCTCTTTTTCGGTGTACTCTGCCGAAGAACCGAAGGTCAGTGCACAATGTGCAGTGCTGATAAATGCTCAGACAAAAGAAATTCTCTATGAAAAGAACGCGTATTCCCCGCACTCTATGGCCAGTACAACTAAAATCATGACTGCTGTGCTCGCTATAGAATCAGGTAGATTATCTCAGATTGTTACAGCTGAAAATATGCAGGCTGAAGGCTCATCTATAGGGCTCGAAAACGGAAATAAGCTTACTCTTGAAACGTTGGTTTGGGGTATGCTTCTTGAATCGGGCAATGATGCTGCTAAATTAACTGCAAATTTTATAGCCGGCAATGAAGAGAAATTCGCGGTTTTGATGAACAGTAAAGCATCAGAAATCGGTATGACTGACACGAACTTTGTCACATCATCGGGACTTGATGATCAATATCACTATTCTAATGCTTTTGATATGGCTCTTTTAGGAGCATATGCAATTGATAATCCGATTTTCCGTGAAATATGCTCAACTAAAACCAAAGCAGTCAGATTTTTAGAGCCTGACATTTCAAAAACGTTTTCTAATCATAATAAGTTGCTATCTTATTATGACGGGGCAATCGGAATCAAGACGGGTTTTACCAAGAAAAGCGGTCGTTGTCTTGTTTCAGCTTGTGTAAGAGACGGCAATGTACTCGTGGCGGTTACTCTTAACGCAGGTGATGATTGGAACGATCATATGAAGATGTATGATTACGGCTTTGAAGTCAGCGTAAACAAAGAAGTTTATATTCGTTTGCCTGAAGATATCAGGATTTACGGCGGTATGAATAACTTCGCTGAAATATCTGTAAATCAAAATCCGGTTAATATCAGCATTAAAGACAGCTCGAAAATTACACAACGTATTTTTTTACCCGCATTTATATACGCACCTGTTAATAAGGGCGATATAATAGGTAAAATACAGCTTTTAAACTCAGGAAGAGTAATAGAAGAATTTAATATTTATGCTGAAACTGATGTTGCGGCATTGAATCCTTTACCCGAAAAAGAAAATTTATTCAAAAGGATAATCAATAATTTAATTAATTTATGAAACAACTGAAAGGAATATTATATGGCAGAAGTCAGACTTCAGAAATTTTTAGCCGAAAGCGGTGTTGCCTCAAGACGTAAGAGCGAAGAGCTCATTGATCAGGGGAAAGTAAAGGTCAACGGCAGAGTTGCTATGATAGGCGACAAAGTTGACCCCAAAAAAGACACAATCACCGTTAACGGCAAAAAAATTATAAAAACAAAGACTTTTACTTATATTGTGTTGCATAAACCGAGAGGTTTCATCACAACAATGAGTGATGAAATGGACAGAAAGTGCGTTGCCGAGCTTATAAAAGATGTGCCCGGCAGAGTTTATCCTGTTGGCCGCCTTGACCGCGACAGTGAAGGTATGCTCCTTTTCACAAACGACGGTGCATTCGCAAATGCAATGACACACCCGACAAAGCACGTGCCTAAAACTTATCGTGTAACTGTCAGACCGTCTATTACAGAAGATCAGATTACAGCTCTCACTCAGGGCGTAATTATCGGCGACAGAAAGACAGCTCCTGCGGAAGTGAGAGTTGTGACAAAAGAAGAAGGCAGAGTCGTTCTTGAGATAATTCTTTACGAGGGCAGAAACCGTCAGATAAGAAAAATGTGCGAAGAAGTTGGTCTTGAGGTTGCCAGACTCAAGAGAACTGCTATCGGCTCAATCAAGCTCGGTATGCTTAAGCAAGGCGCATGGAGAAATCTTACCGAAGATGAGGTAAGAAAGCTTATGATTGCTGCAGGTCTTGAAAGAAAGAAGAAATAAAATGATATTTTTTAAAAATACAGTCAGTCCCGATAACAACAAAACCGTATATTTTGAAGCTTTAGAAAACGAAAAGCTCATCGGCAAGTGCACATTGGTGCTTGAAGATAAGTATGCGAATGTCTGTGAGTTAAACTTCGATGCATTATATGCAGGTGAGGGACTCTTAAAAAGCGCATTCAATTATGCTTGCCTGAAAAATTATTATATGGCTAAATGCAGTGCGAATAATGCTGATTCGCTGCTGATTAAATTAGGTTTTTACAAAAAAGACGGTGCATACGAAAGCGACATACCGTCAATATTAATGGGAAACTGTGGCTGCCACAATAAATAATAAAAGATTTCTCAAACGGAGGAACCATAAATGATAAGAAGTATGACAGGCTTCGGAAGAAGTCAGGATATATTAGACGGTATGAGCATTGCTGTTGAAATCAAAAGTGTTAATCACAGATATTTTGATTTTTCATGCCGCGTACCAAGAAGCTATGGCTTTTTAGAAGAAAGGCTCAAAACTTATGTTCAGACTCTTGTTGCAAGAGGTAAGATTGAATGTTATGTTAGCATCGAGGCTCTTGAAATTGATGAGTGTATTGTTAATGTCAATCATTCTCTTGCGGCTGGGTACATCCAAGCGCTCAAAGAAATCAGCGAAAGATACAATCTTCCTGATGATATCACTGTTCCATCAGTAGCAAAATATCAGGATATTTTCTCAGTACACAAGAGTGAAGCTGACGAAGAAAGAATCTGGAACGCTGTTAAGAGAGTTGCAGAGAAGGCCATTGCTTCATTTGTTACAATG
>JAZRDY010000054.1:0-25618 GCA_045660525.1 Acutalibacteraceae bacterium
ACAAGCACACCTGCAATAACCGTTACGAGCTGCTTGAGCATACCCGACGGGGCAACGCTTGCCTGAAGACAAAGACCGATACCGCTTAAAAAGAAGGCTATGAACTCAAGCTCGAAATTTACCTTTTTCGGCACCATTCTCATAAAGCCCACATAAAGCCACTCAAATAATATGTAACCTAAAAGATATATTGCAACGGTGTAATTTATGCTTCCACCGCCGAATATAACAGGAGTGAAGGACACAACCTGAAATGATGTCAGAAGAAAGAGAATAAAGCTTCTGTCAACATATTTATATTTTCGTCTGACTTTATCGCCGCGGCTGATATTTTTACGCGGATTTTGCTGTTGCATAGTCATTCTCCTTTCTTATGATACTGTTTTTGTTTTAACTCTGTAATAGAGTCTCTCATCGCCCACTGCGATAATGTCGCCGTCAAAAAGAAGCTGAGGTGCTGTAACTTTTCTGCCGTTAAGAAGTGTAGGTCTGCCTGAGCCTGTATCCTCAATTGCCCAGCCGTCTTCATAAAGCACTATAAGAGCCTGAGTCTTGCCTACATTCTGACCTTTAAGCTTTATATCGCTTCGTCTTGCAGAGCCGATTGTAACTTCGTTTCCGCAAAGAATAAATATCTCACCCGTATCTTTATTTACAATGCAGTGCTGAGTGATACGTCTTACATTTTTCTGCACCTTAGGTGTTTCTACAGTATAGGAGCCGTTAGCTCTGTTTCTGACAGATGCTGTCTGAGCACCCTGCCGCGTCTGAGGTCTCTGAGTTGCAGCCGCTGTCTGAGAAGAAGCCTGACGGGGCTGCTGTTTTGGTGCAGATTCAGTTGTTTTCTTGGTTGCTTTTTTCTTTTGCTTACCCACTCTCTGCACAGGGTCATCAGCTATTTCGAAGCGAAAACGCACCTTGCCCATGGTGATGATATCTCCGTTTTCTATGGTCTGCTTTTTGCTCACTGCAGTGCCGTTGACCTTTATCGGTGCTTTTGATAAGGTTTCAAAAATATACCATCCGTCAATACGTCTTGATATAACCGCCTGCACTCGCGGAATAGAATCATAATCAAGCACTATATCACAGCTTGAACCTCTGCCTATAGAGGTTTCCCACATATTAAGGGCGTGACGTTCGCCTGAATGCATATCTGAAATATAGCCGTAAGTCTTTTCTTTAGGGTGACCGAGCCATAATGCAAGAATACATTTCACCAGAAGTATTATAGTTATCAAAGGCAAAACTATTCTCGAAATATCTGTAATAAATTCCATATTAACCTCGCTGTTATTTTATCTTTCACGTGCCCCAAAAGGCATCCATTTATATTTAATCCGAAAGATATTATACTGAATAAATCATATGCTAATTGAAAGTTTTTGTCAATAAATCACTGTAATTTAATAAATAATACCTTCTAGCCTTAAAAGAAGTTTAAGTTTTTTCTTTCAGCTCCTGGAGTATTACCGTAAAGCTCTTTATATTTGGCAATAAAGTGGCTTTCCGAGCAGAAACCTAACTGATAAGCTATCTGCGAGTTTGAAAAGCCTCTGCCTATAAGTCGACGACTCTCTCTGAGTTTTTGCGAGAGAATGTATTTTGCCGTTGTATATCCCGTGTTGTCTTTGAACAAAATGCTCAGGTGGTCTTTTGATACGGCGCAGAAAGAAGCCACCTGCTGAGGTGTTATTTTTTGATAGAGATTTTGCTCTATATAGTGAGCGGCCTTTTTCACCACAGGATGCGATATTTTTTTATTCGAGGATTTTTCTACGAGCGAAGCAATTTCCAAGGCTTTTTCAGCTAAAAAGGCCGGCACATCTTCCGCCTTTTTCATACTATCTATTTTTTGTATGTATTCATCGGAAAGGCTGTATGCCACCGCTTCACTTACACCACCTCTTATGGCAGCTCTTGTTGCAAGAGTTATGCAGCACACAGCAAAATACTGCATCTGTTTCAGGTGATTGTTACTCATTTTTCCTACAACAAGATGACTGTTCCATAAAGCAGAAAGCATTTTTCTAACACCCTCTGTGTCACCTCTTTCAATGCAGTTATAAAACATAATCTCCGTCTCATATGGAGTATGCTTTTTTTCCGCTTCAATACCGACATAATATGAGTCGGCGGAGTCCCCCGATAAGATTTCTATATTCTTATGTAAAAAATCTGTCATAAAATCACCTCTTTTTTATTATATCACTATTTTTTGATATAAACAACTGTATTTTGATATAAAATTTATCTTTAATACTATAAAATGAAATACGATAATATTTATTTAAAGGAGAAAAGAAACCATGAGCGAAAAAAACTATCAGGCAATACTTGAGCAGATGACTCTCGAAGAAAAAGCATCTCTTTGCTCAGGTCTTACCAACTGGCTCACAAAGCCCATCACACGTCTCGGCATTCCCTCAGTCTGGATGAGCGACGGCCCTCACGGTCTCAGAAAAGAAATGCAGACCGGCGGTACCAACATTATGCAGAAGGCTGAAACAGCTACCTGCTTCCCCACTGCAGTTACAACTGCAAGCTCCTGGGATCCTGAGCTTTTAGAAGAAGTAGGCTCAATCCTTGCTGACGAAGCTAAGGGATATAAAGTTACAACTCTTCTCGGCCCGGGTGTAAACATCAAGAGAAGCCCCCTTTGCGGCAGAAACTTTGAATATATTTCAGAAGACCCCTATCACGCAGCTCGTATGGGCGCAGCTTTCGTTCACGGCGTACAGAAAGAAGGCATCGGTGTCAGCCTCAAGCACTTCTGCGCTAACAATCAGGAGCATATCAGAATGTGCATAGACTCAGTTGTAGACGAAAGAGCTCTTCGCGAAATCTATCTCACTCCTTTCGAATACATAGTAAAGAAAGAACAGCCCACAACAGTTATGTGCTCATACAACAGAGTTAACGGCACATATCTTTCAGACAATAAGCTTATGCTCACAGACGTGCTTCGCGGCGAGTGGGGATATAAAGGCATTGTTGTTTCAGACTGGGGTGCTGTCAACGACAGAATTGAAGGCATCAAGGCAGGTCTTGACCTTGAAATGCCCGGCAACGGCGGTATGAACGACAAACACATTGTTGAAGCCGTTAAAAACGGTACCCTCGACGAAGCTGACCTCGACAAGATTGTTCTTCGTATGATTAAATTTGCATTTGACTGCAAAGAGCAAGAGGGCAACGGTTATAAAGTAGACTTTGATGCCCATCATAAAATTGCAAGAAAGGCCGCCGCTGAGTCAGCAGTTCTTCTCAAAAATAACGACAATGCACTTCCTCTTAAATCAAAGCAGAGAGTTGCCGTTATCGGTGCCCTCGCAAAACACCTCAGATATCAGGGTGCAGGCTCAAGCCATATCAATCCTCCCAAAACGGTGTCATTCACCGAGGCTATGAGAAACGAGGGTCAGTCCTTCGCTTATGCTGCAGGTTATTCACTCAAGGGCGACGGATACAACAAAAAGCTTATCGACGAAGCTGTTAAGGTTGCTAAAGGTAAGGATGCAGTTCTCCTCTTCATCGGTCTTACAGATGCTTATGAAAGCGAAGGCTTCGACCGTACGCATATGAACATCCCAAAAGGACATAATGTACTTGTAGATGAAATCACAAAGGTCAACGAAAATGTTATCGTTGTACTCTCCTGCGGTTCACCTATCAAGATGGATATGTGGGAATGCAAGGTAAAAGCAATCCTCAACCTCTATCTCGGCGGTCAGGCAGGCGGCGAAGCTGCATACGATCTTATCTATGGCAAGGTTAATCCCAGCGGTAAGCTCGCAGAAACCTTCCCATTCAACAACGAAGACAATGTTGTTGCCAAATACTTCCCCATGGGTCCCAGAACTGTCGAATACCGTGAAAGCATCTTTGTCGGCTACCGTTATTTCGATGCCGCAAAGAAAGCTGTTCAGTACCCCTTCGGTCATGGTCTTTCATACACCAAGTTTGAATATAAAAACATCAAGCTCAGTAGCAAGAAAGTAAAGGAAGGCGAAAAGCTCACAGTTACCTTTACACTTAAAAACATCGGTGATGTTGCCGGTGCAGAAGTTGCTCAGGTTTACGTTTGTCCGCCCAAGAGCAAAATCTATAAGGCAGACAGAGAACTCAAAGGATTCCAGAAAGTATTCCTTGAGCCCGGCGAAAAGAAAAAGGTATCTATCGAGCTCGATGAAAGAGCATTCAGCTATTACAATGTAAATATTAACGACTGGCATGCTGAAAGCGGCGAATACAAAATCATCGTTGCTGCTTCATCAAGAGACAGCCGTCTTTATGACAGTGTTGAGGTTATCACAAACAAGCCCGACGCGGAAGTACCCGACTACTCAAAGACAGCTCCCGTTTACTATGCTGTTGACAATATGGCTACTATCCCAGAAAAGCAGTTTGAAGCTGTGCTCGGTTACACTCTCCCCAACAACAATAAGTTCAAGAAGGGTGAGCTCACTATCAACAACTCAGTTAAGCAGGTTGCTGTAAGTCCCACAGGTAAGACTCTTTACGGTATACTCAACATCGGTGCTAAAATAATTGCTCTCGGTGCTGAAAACCCTGAAATGATTACCAACTCAGTTAACGACCTTCCCCTTCGCTCATTCAGCGGTTGGACAGGCGGACTTATCTCACAGAAGAGTGTAGACGGTCTTCTTGATATGTGTAACGGCAAAAAAGGCGGTTTCAAGAAGCTTGTAGGCGGTTTCAAAAAAGACTGATATAAAAACCAACGGACTGCTCTTTTACGGGCAGTCCGAAATTTAATGAGGTGATATTATGAAAAAAGCTTTAGCACTCATTTTGTCTGTTCTTGTTGTGGTAACCTGCTTTGTTTCCTGCGGAGGTACTCAGCAGGACGACACTTTGACAACTTCTCCAGGTGCCGAAAATATCAAGGTACCCGAAGAAAGTCTCGACGGTGTAGAACGTGGCTCATTCAGCAAGTTTACAGCAGTTGACCTTGCAGGCAACAAAGTTAATGAAAGTATTTTTGCAGGCAAAAAGTTAACTATGATCAACATCTGGGCAACCTACTGCGGACCTTGTATAAATGAGATGCCTGACCTCAACAGACTTCATCAGGAATATGCAGATAAAGGCTTTCAGATTATAGGCATTGTTTGTGACGTAACATATAAAGAAGACGGTTATGACGCCTCACTTTATAACGATGCACTGTCTGTTGTTGAAAGCACGGGCGTAACTTACAAAACTCTTCTCCCCAGCAAGTCACTTGATATAATTAAGCTCAGTGAGGTTTACTCAATACCCGAAACAATCTTTGTCGATGAAAACGGTAATATCATCGGTGAGAGCTATATCGGCTCAAGAAACTATGAAAGCTGGAAAACCATTGTGGACAACATTATGAACTCGTTGGCTTAATAAAAATTAAGGCTATGGCTTAAATCAATAAGCCGTAGCCTTTTCAGTTGCCGAGAAATATTCTCTTATAAAGCTTTGTTATTATTGCCGTACCCGATATTCTTTTGAAGTTTTCTTCAAGCATAGCTGTTGATTTTTTATCCACACGGCAATACATAAGCGGAATATCAATAAGCTTTACTTTACCGTAAAAAGAAGCTATAACACCAATCCACTGAGCTGTAACAGGTACACTTTTAGGAATCGGCATAATTTTTTTCAGCATCTTTCTGTCAATAGCCATACAGCTTAAAAGAAACGAATTTCTGTAAATGTTAAGCAGAGTGTTTTTATTTACAGAGTATTTGTCAAACATGGAATAGTCAGTTATACTTAAAACTTCATCGGTGATATAAGCATTATGAACCACCAAAGATGCACCGCTGTCAAATGCCTCGGTTACTCTTTTAACCTTGTCGGGAAGCCACACATCCTTATAGTCGCAAAAGAAAATCTTATCTCCCTTGCAGTGGCGTATTGCATTGACAAGATTGGCGGTGTTACCCTTATTTTTACCCTCTACCCAGATTACTCTGCTGTCTCTTGCAGCAATCTGTTTAACTATTTTTTCGGTAATCTCTCCCGGTCTGTCATCAGAGACAATTACCTCATCACCAAAACTCAATTGTGAAAGAACGGACAATAACTGTTGGCGGATATGTTTATCGCCTTTATGCACTGCCATAATTACAGATATCATTTTTTCCACCGTCCTTTAAAAATTTATATGCGTATTATAACATTTTTCAGATATTATTACAACTATCACGCAAAATTTTCAGATTTTTTTCATTTTCGCCCCAAAATTTCACATAGTTTTTACATTCGTATGATATACTTCCGTTTGTAAAGATGTAAAATAATAACATATCTGGTATTATTCTTCATAAATTCCAAGAACAGGAGGTGTAGGATGAAAACATTAAGCTTCAAAAAAATAAGTTTATTCACAGCTATAAGTTCACTTCTTATATGTATGTTTACCGTCCTTTCCCTCGCTGTCTCCGCGCCCGGCCAGGTCAGCTTCCTTAAAGCCAAGGTTACAACCTCTGCCGTTACTCTCAGTTGGGATAAAGTCAAAGATTGCTATGCATATGCAGTTTTCTACTACTCTCCCTCTTCTGAAAAATACACTTTCATAAAAAGCACAAAAGATACTGAATATAAAATCTCAGGTCTTGACGAAGGCGAAACTTATTATTTTGCTGTTCAGGGTTACAACAACGATGGTG
The DNA here is from genome assembly GCA_045660525.1 of Acutalibacteraceae bacterium. GTDB lineage: Bacteria > Bacillota > Clostridia > Oscillospirales > Acutalibacteraceae > UBA6857. Next base: position 6,672 of record JAZRDY010000054.1, read on the forward strand.
ACCAGAAACTTTACGGCACAGTGTCAGATTATCTTAAGGTTACAACAAAAATTGAAGAACCGGCAAAAGTAAAAAAACTTGATGCACCTAACATATACTCAACCAAGCTCAAGCTTACCTGGAATGAAGTCCCCGGTGCAAAATATGCAGTTTACTTTTACAATCCCGAAACAAAGAAATATACTCACATTTCCAATGTTTCAAAAGAGTCATACACAGTAACTGACCTTGACCCTGAAACCACATATCAGTTTGCGGTCAGAGCCTATAAAAAAGTCGGCAGCAAAACTTCTTATGGTGACTATTCAGCCAAGCTCAAAGCTACAACTAATCCGATGCCTTTGGAAATCGAGGATGCATGTAAGCTTTTCAGCGCTGCAATTGATGTGTATATGAATTGGATTTATTCCTGCTCATATACATCTTCAAAAGGCTACATCACCCGTGAGTTCTACGGTGTACAGTGTAAATTTGCACCGGTTAGCCACCCCGATATAAAAAGCAAAAGTGATCTTGAAAAACATCTCAGCAAGTACTTTGCAAAAGAGATATATGAAAATGAGCTTTATCTCTATATAGAAGTCGGCAATAAACTTTATTACTATGCCGAGGGTGGCTCAGGCACTCCCGATAAAGGCACTAAGCATTATACGGATTCACTCAAAAAGATTACCTATAAAAAATATAAATACACCCTTTACCCTGTGTATTATCCGAATTATGAAAGTGAAAACAGCACCGAAGACTACACATTCACAATTGTAAGAAAAGACGGCAGATGGATTTTTGAGGGTAATTTCTATCCTTGCAGTGCAAAAATAAAGAACTAAGTAACCATTTGATAAAGATTTATCAGTGGTTACTTTATTTTTCTCTTGATTTCGATTTTTGTCGGTGTTATAATACAATTCAGCAAATACAACGGAGGCTTATTATGAAAGCTAAAAACTATCTCATTGTCGGTGCAGGCAGAAGCGGTATTGCCGCAGGCAAAATGCTCACACAGTTAAATGAAAACTTCACCATATACGACGGCAACTCAAATCTCAACACCGAGGCTGTGTCACAGCAGATTTCAGAAAATGCATATATTCCCTTTATTCTCGGAGATGTAACAGCAGACCAGCTCAAAGGTTTTGATATATGCGTTGTCTCCCCCGGTGTGCCTCTTGACACACCTATTATGACAGCGGTAAATGAAGCAGGCATCCCTGTTTACAGCGAAATCGAGCTGGCATATCTCTATGACAAAGGCGAAATCATCGCTATTACAGGTACCAACGGCAAAACAACCACAACCTCTCTTGTATACGAAATTATGCGTTCCCACGACAGTGATACCCTTTTGGTGGGTAATATTGAAATTCCCTATACAGGTCTTGCTCTGACCTCAAAAGAGGGCGGTGCAACTGTTGCTGAAATCAGCTCTTTCCAACTTGAAACTATGATAACATTCAAGCCAAAGGTCAGTGCAATTCTCAATATCACTCCTGACCATCTTGACCGCCACAAAACTATGGAAAACTATGCCGACATTAAAAAGAGCATAGCCAAAAATCAGACGGCTGACGATTTCTGTGTGCTCAACTATGAAGACGAGGTGCTCAGAGAATTCGGCAAGACACTCACTTGCAATGTGATTTTTTTCAGCTCACTCAGAGAGCTCAGCGACGGTTACTTCTATAAAGACGGTACTATTTATTTCGCCGAAAACGGCACAGTAACGCCTTATATCAATGTTGATGAAACAAACCTCGTGGGTCTTCATAACTATGAAAATATCATGGCTGCCGTAGCTATGACAAAGAGCTTTGGTGTAGATGAAGAGACTATCAAAGCGGCCATCAGACGCTTCACAGCAGTTGAGCATAGAATCGAATATGTAGCAACTAAAAAGGGCGTTAAATATTACAACGACTCTAAGGGTACAAACACAGATGCGGCTATCAAAGCAATTGACGCTATGCCTAGCACAACAGTGCTTATCGGCGGCGGATATGACAAGGATGCAGACTTCTCAGAGTGGGTCAGCCACTTCCCGAATAAGGTGAGAAAGCTTGTGCTTATAGGTCAGACAAGAGAGAAAATTGCAAGTGCCTGTGATGCAATCGGCTTTAAGGATTACTGCTTTGCCGAGGATTTAAAGGAAGCTGTTGACATCTGCTATGAGAGTGCCAAAGAGAGCGACTGCTGTCTGCTGTCACCTGCTTGTGCTTCATGGGGTATGTTTAAGTGTTATCAGCAACGCGGTGAGATGTTCAAGGAATGTGTAAAAGCCTTGGAAGAATAACAGCGCATTTTGTGTCACTTTTGTGCGCCAGCAAAAGTGACGCCACGCGGCGAGCGAAAAGCCTGCCCGGCGAGGGTAATATAAAAAAAGATAAAGTAGCAGATTTTATGTCTGCTACTTTTTTTGTTTAGCGGATTGACTTGGCTTACTTGTTTTCACAATATGTTGCAATATAAATACCTTCTTGAATTGCTGAGAATGTTGCTACGGAACACACTACAATAGAACTGTATTTCACTTCTACAAAAGACAATGTTAAGGGCAAAATAAACAATAATAATCCCGTAATCTTGTTCATCATAGTATGTAGGGCTATAAACTGTTTTTTAGAAACATATCCCCATATGATATTACCAAGTTTGATAATTGCGATTATAACACCCCATATCCATAACCACTTAGGAATATTAATTGTTGGCAATATTTTAATCAAAGATACTGTTACAAATACAAAGTCGGCTACAGTATCGATTTTATCTCCCCATTCGCTAGTGCTATTTGTCTTTCTTGCGATAGTACCATCTATCATATCACTAAAGCCACAGATGAGATATGTGATATAAAACGCCAAGGAAAAAGCAGGAAAGAATAGCAGTTGAATACTGCCGATAATACGGCAACCAGTAATTATATTCGCAATATGTTTCGTCATTTATTCACCTATAAATTCTTATTTCTCGACCTAATTATATCACAAACCATTTTGAACATCAACACTCACTCGGCGGAAGAAACCTAAAGAGACGCGAAGCTTTACCCGCGTCCCATTAACATTATCTTTTTGTGGCAGGGCTTCGCCCCGCACCCCACAAGCTTTTGAAAAAGCTTGACCAAAACTTTAGTTATTTTACAATAAAAAAATTCCCCATCACTAAGACGGGGAATAATTTTTTTAGTCGATTTCTACTGAAATCTTTGTGTCGCTTCTGTTTGCAGTCGCACGCATTACTGTTCTGATAGCTTTTGCAATTCTGCCCTGCTTACCAATAACTCTACCCATATCATCCTGAGCAACATGAAGGTGGTATACTACTACACCCTCTTCATTAATGTCGTCAACCTCAACAGTCACCTGATCCGGTTCGTTAACCAGACCGCTGGCAATTGATATAAGTAAATCTTTCAAAGTGCGTTCCTCCACCAATTATTTAATGATGTCGCACTTTTTAAGAAGAACCTTAACTGTGTCAGTAGGCTGTGCACCGTTAGCAATCCACTTCTGAGCCTTTTCTGCATCGATCTTGATCTCTGCGGGTTCTCTCATAGGATTGTAGTAGCCGATTTCTTCGATGAAACGACCATCACGGGGATATCTTGAATCTGCTACAACTACACGATAGAAGGGAGCCTTCTTAGCGCCCATACGACGAAGTCTGATTTTTACTGCCATTTTGAATTACCTCCAAATTTAATTTTGCTTTTTAATATTTAACACTTTCGTGCATTTAACTTGTTTTATACGCGCTTAAGTTCCGCGCATAATTTTAGAAATTGAATCCGCCGGGACCACCCATACCGGGAGGCATCATGCCGGGCATATTTCTCATTCTCTTTTTCATTTTCTTTGTACCCTTGCCGTTCATCTGCTTGAACATTTTCTGCATCTGACGGTACTGACTTAAAAGTCTGTTGACATCTTCAACCTGCATACCCGCACCGGCTGCGATACGACGTTTTCTTGAGGGGTTGATAATGTCGGGTTTTTCTCTTTCCTGAGGAGTCATTGAAAGAATAAGAGCCTGAACTCTGTCAAACTGTCTTTCGTCAACTTCCACATCGTCAATCTTCTTGCCAACTCCGGGGATCATCTTAAGAAGATCTTTGATTGAACCCATTTTGCGTACCTGCTGAAGCTGGTCGAGAAGATCGTTAAGGTCAAATTTATTTTTTCTGAGCTTTTCTTCAAGCTCTCTTGCTTTCTTTTCATCAAGCTCCTGCTCCGCCTTTTCAATAAGAGAGAGCATATCACCCATACCGAGAATACGAGAAGCCATTCTGTCGGGGTGGAACACGGCAAGATCACCGAGCTTTTCACCGGTACCGACGAACTTGATAGGCTTGCCTGTAACTGCTCTTGCTGAAAGAGCCGCACCGCCTCGGGTGTCACCGTCGAGCTTTGTGACAACAAGACCGTCAATACCGAGAGCCTCGTTGAATGAGCTTGCAACATTAACTGCGTCCTGACCTGTCATTGAGTCAACAACAAGCATAATTTCGTGAGGATGAACCTCGCTCTTGATATTCTTAAGCTCAGTCATAAGCTCTTCGTCAACGTGAAGTCGACCTGCTGTATCAAGGAATACGTAATCGTAACCGTGATCTTTAGCATGAGCTACTGCCTTTTTTGCAATTTCAACGGGGTTTATCTGACCCAGCTGGAATACAGGCACACCTGCCTTTTCACCTACAACCTCAAGCTGTTTGATAGCCGCGGGTCTGTAAACGTCACAACCGACAAGAAGTGGTCTGTGACCTTTATTTTTAAGCATAAGAGCAAGTTTTGCACTGTGAGTTGTTTTACCGCTACCCTGAAGACCGCACATCATTACAATCGTGGGCGGGTGATTGGCGGTGTTGAGTCGGGACTTGGTACCGCCCATGAGATTTGTAAGTTCCTCGTTAACGATTTTGATAACCATCTGCGAGGGAGTAAGGCTTTCCATTACCTTAGCGCCAATAGCACGCTCAGTTACGGTTTTGGTAAAGTCCTTAGCAACTTTGTAGTTTACGTCAGCTTCTAAAAGAGCAAGACGAACTTCTCTCATGGCTTCCTTTACGTCGCTTTCAGTAAGAGCACCCTTACTTCTAAGCTTTTTAAAGGCGGCTTCCAGTCTGTCTGAAAGACCTTCAAATGCCATTATATCATTCCTTTACTCGCTGATTATTTGTGTCAAAGCAGAAATTCTTGCTGTTGCATCGTTAATTTCTCTTGAAAGAATTGTATGACGGTTAACCTCATCAATAAGTTTAATGAGCTCACCGATTTCAGCAAGGCCGTTTCTTGTTTTCTCCAGGCGCTTATGAAGTCCCAGATTTTCTTCAAAAGTGAAGAGCTGAGCTTCTGCACGCTTGATTGCATCACGGACACCCTGTCTTGTAATGCCTTCATTTTCGGCGATTTCTGCAAGGGAAAGGTCATCGTTGTAATAATAGCTGATAAAATCCTGCTGCTTCTGAGTGAGCATATTTCCGTAAATATCAAAAAGGATAATTACGTCAAGATTTTTAGCCATTTTTACATCCCCTTTCCTACAGTGTAAAGTCATTAATCTTTACAGCTTGGATATTATACTAAAGATGAGTGTAAATGTCAAGAGCTTTACAGATATTTTTTTTAGTTTTTTCAGCATATGATGAGTAGGTGCATAAGGCGGAAGGCGGCTTCATCAAATAATAATTTATAAAAAAGGTACGCGAGTTTTACCCGCGTACCCTTAACATTAATATTTTATTGTGGCAGGGCTTCGCCCTTGCAACCCACCGTTCGCCACGGAGGCATTACTTTTTCCTGTCGCGGAAAAAGTAATCAAAAACGCGATGATGCTCTTATTTATCTGAGTTGAGCATTTTGAAAATCTTCTTATTTGCACCATAAATTTCTTTATATGCTGCGAAGTTCTTGTCATATGCCGCCTTATCAGCCTTATTGGGCTCGTAAACACAATCTGCTGAAATAAGCTTGCCTGCATCTGAAATCTCATCAATAAGACCCAGACCAACTGCAACTACAACTGCTGCACCAACTGAACCTACATTCTGAGGACTGGGTACAGTCTCAACCTTTTTGCCTGTGCAGTCAGCTAAAATCTGACAGGTTGAAGCATTAAGTGCACCGCCGCCGACAAAACGGATAGTATCTGATGTCTTTGTCTTCTTATCCTGAGTTTCAAGCATCCATCTCATATGCATACATACGCCCTCAACAACGGCTCTGATCATTTCGCTCTTGCCTGTTTCAATGCTGAGATTGAAGAACATACCTCTTGAGTTAGGATCTTCAAAGGGGCATCTGTTACCGTGGAGCCAGGGAGTGAAGATTACACCGTCACAGCCTGCGGGCACTGACTCGATAACAGTTGAAAGATACTGATAAAGGTTTGTGTATTTGCTTTCGATATCTTCAGCAACGTCTGTCTTCTTAAGGTAGATACCGATTTCGTCAAGTGCAAGGTGATTTTTAACCCATTCAAGGCACTTACCTGCTGTTTCAAGCTCAGCAAAATAGTTGAAGAGTCCAGGCTGAGCACCAACGATAGCTGCAATCATAGCATTAGCATCAACGATGCTCTTATCAACAACTGTTGAAACCCAACCTGATGTACCCATATAAACGTGTGTATCGCCGTTCTTTGTTGCGCCTGCGCCTACACCGATAAGTGAAGCATCCATACCGCCGCCGTATACGGCAATGCCGGGTACGAGACCAAGCTCTGCAGCAGCTTCAGCTGTGAGCTCACCTGCTTTGTCAGTACACTTGATAATCTTAGCTAGGTGCTTTTCATCAACCTCAAGCATTTTTACAATCTGGGGGCACCAGCACTTTTTCTTAATATCAAGAAGAAGAGTACCAAAAGCGGAGTCTTCTGTCATAACAAACTCGCCTGTCATTCTTGCAATAAGTGCTTCCTTAACGTCAAGCCATTTATGTACTCTGCCGAAAACCTCAGGCTCGTGATTTTTCACCCAATTGTATTTATAGACAGGGTCTTTTACACTTGCGGCAACAGCACCTGTTTTCTGAAGTGAAATAAGAAGCTTGGGAATATTTGCACCCGCAATCTGAGGACCGTAAGCCATAAGCTTTTTAAGTTCTTCTCTTGCTCTCTGATCCATATAGCTCATAGCACGTCTTACGTGCTTACCGTTTTCATCAACAAGTACAAGACCCTGAGCCTGTGAGCAGAATGAGATGCCGTCAATCTGTTCAGGCTTAACATCACACTTAGTAAAGAGCTCCTTTGTGGTTTTACACATAGCAGCCCACCACTCGTCAGGATCCTGCTCTGCGCCGCCGCCGGGAAGAACATAAAGCTCATAACCCTCAATAGCATCGGCTACAAGTTTGATTGATTTATCAATTTCAAAAAGGCAAGTTTTAACACCGGTTGTACCGATATCATAAGCAAGTGCGTATTTCATATTTTATATTCCTTTCAAATTAAATTACTTATCTGATTTAAGTGCCGCTTTTATAAAGCGCAAGATATTTTCAACAGCGAACTCATCTTTTTGAAAAATGTCTTCGCCTGCATAGATTTTATATCTTTCGCAGTAATAGTCGCACGCATAAGAAAACTGAATATTCATCAGCAGATTATCGACAAAAAATGCTGCCATACCCGGATCGATATCTGTTCTTATCTCCCCTGCTACCTGACCGTCAATAACTGCTTTTTTATATGCCTGAGAAGTAATACTCTCAACATGTTCGGCAATTTTTTTAACAAGTTCAGCTTTACTTTCACTTGTGACTTCATTATAAAGTTTTATAAGCACTCTGTTTGTTCTTGAAAATTCAATGGCGACCCTTATCAACTTTTCTAATTTCACCATCACGTCTTCGTCAGACTCAACAATGGTTTCCATTATAATTTCAAGATTCTTAAGTGCATAATCGACACTTGTGAGAAACAGATCTGTTTTTGTGTCAAAATATTTATAAAGCGAACCCACGCTGACTTCCGCTTTTTTTGCAATAGTATTAATATTTGCATTTTCAAAGCCGTTATATGCGAATTCATTTACTGCAACAGAGAGAATTTTTTCTCGTTTTTCCTGAGGAATATTCATAAACGTGGGTTTACAATATCCATTTTTTTCACCCATAGGATTAACTCCAGTCCATACTAATCTAACTTATATTTTACCAATATTAGACTAAAATTGCAAGTACAAATTCATCGGTCAAAACTATGCACTTTGCATAAAAGCAAACCAAGTTATCCTATGGGATATATTTATCCTCAGGCTTTATACCCTGATATCGACTCAAATCTATAACCCTCGGCTCGGGCTTGGTCTATAATATCGCCGAGAGCTTCGGCGTTGTCTTTTGATACACTGTGCAGCAGAATTATTGCACCGGGATGAAGTCTGGACATAACTTTTTCTATGGCATAATCTTTGCCTCTGACTTTGGAGGTATCCCAATCGTCGTATGCCACTGACCAGAAAACACTGCTGTAACCGAGAGAGCTTATAAGCTCAAGTGAACTTTCGTTATATTCACCTGCAGGAAAGCGGAAATATTTAGCCGCATAGCCGAAGTTTTCACGAAGATAATTTTCAGTTTCTTCTATTTCTTTTGCCATTTTGCTGCGACTGATAGCAGCAAATGACGGGTGAGTGGTGGAGTGGTTGCCGACAATGTGTCCTTCTTTAATCATACGGGCGATAAGCTCGGTTTCTTTTTTTATATGATCGAGTGTGCAAAAGAACGTTGCCGTAACGCCCTTATCCTTCAGTACATCAAGAATTTTATTTGTGAGATTATCATATTCATATCCGCAGTCAAAAGTCAGATATAAAACCTTTTCTTCTGAAGTATCGAGAGTGAAAGCTCCGTATTTTTCCATATTTTTCTGAAATTCCACTACTGTATAGTGTGCCTTTCCGCCTGATGCAGGGCCGTGGGAGTGGCTGATTTTCTTTGTGGAAAGTCCTCGGGAATTATTTGGGTCGTTTGCTGTATAGCTGATTTTTTGCAGGGGAGCAAACCCTGATTTTGAGTTTTTGTCCGCGGTGCCTGTAATTATCATTTGGTCAGCAGTGCGGATATTTTCTTTATTGATAATAGTTGATTCCATAATTTCAGGAGTGTCAATTAAATTATCGGTGGTACTGTATTCGGCAGAGTACCTCTCGGTAACCACTATATTGGCGTTGTCTTTGCCACAGGAAACAAAGCTCAGACACAAGATAAATGACAGTATAATTGCAGTGATTTTTTTCATATTTCTACCCCTTTGACATTATATGTAACTCGGCAGGCTTTTGCCCGCCGATTTAAGTTTCAAGGGTGCTTCATTTAAACATATACTTTACGTCGCCGATGACATTTTCCATATTTTTCCTAGCTCTGCGGGCAGTTTTCTTTGCACTTTGTTTCATCATACTGCCGTCCACAGCGCCTTTGAGATATGCTGCCGCACCACCGACTGCCATACCGATACCCACACCGGTCATAATGCTTTTCATCATAGCTTTTCTCTCCCGTTGTTTTTTGTCCGAAAGGGACAGTTATATTTTTAAACTGATATAAAATTTTATACTCAATAAATTTTTACATTTATATTTCAATTTTTAAAAAGAGGTGGTATAATAACCTGAACTTTATTTTTTTAGGAGGTTAAAATGTCTAAGCTGAACATAGTTCTTGTAGAACCTCAGATCCCCCAGAATACAGGCAACATTGCCCGTACCTGCGCAGCAACGGGAGCTTCTTTGCATCTTGTAAAGCCTATGGGCTTCACTGTTGACGATAAGAAATTAAAGCGTGCGGGTCTTGATTATTGGTACCTTTTAGATATTACATATTACGACAGTCTCAGTGACTTTTTTGATAAAAACAAAGACGGCAAGTTCTTTTATTTCACCACAAAGGGTCAGCATATTTATTCTGATGTATCTTTTCCTGAAAATGCGTATATAGTTTTCGGCAGAGAGGATGCGGGTTTGCCTGAGAGTTTACTCAAGGATAATCCTGGCACTTGTCTTCGTATGCCTATGATAGGTGATGCGAGAAGTCTTAATCTTTCCAATACGGTTGCTATTGCCACTTATGAGGTGCTTCGTCAGTGGGGATTTCCTGAGCTTTTATGCAGTGGCGAATTGACGAAGTATAAATGGGATTAATAAGTAAAGTTTTGGCGAGCTTTTACAAAAGCTCGTGGGGTGCGGGGCAACGCCCTGCCACAATAAGAAATAACAAAAAGTAGCAGACCCAAAATCTGCTACTTTCTTTATTTATATTCCGCTCGCCGCGGAGGCGTCACTTTTGCTAGCGCCCAAAAATGACCAAAACGCGCTGATGTTTACTTATTAAGGATCCACACCATAAAATTAAGATAAGCCGCAAATGTTACCCATAAAAGATATGGTATCTGTAAATATGCCGCAATCTTGTCAGTCTTGCTGAAAGATACAATCATCACAATTATCAGCACCCATAAGAGCAGTAACCAGAAAAAGGAAAATCCGTAAAATTGAAGATTGAAAAAGAAAACACTCCATAAAAAATTAACTGCAAGCTGAATGAGATATACCAGCAGACCGCCGTTATGTTGCTTATCTTTTGATGCTATCCATATTCTGCCGGCACTTATGCCCATAAGAATGTAAAGGATAGTCCAAACTATGGGGAATAGTATCTCAGGGGGAGTCAGTGCAGGCTTCTCTGCCGCACGGTAGCTGTCCATTCCCATATTGGTCAGCAATGCCGACAGACCTCCCACAACAAGAGCTATTGCTATTGATACAGCATATGTCTTGGTTTTGTTTTTATTCATATTCATTATTCATCACCCGTTATATTATATGTGGGCACTGATTTTTTATTCTTGTGAAAATATCACTTTGTTTTCTTTGACATAGCATCTGTATTTTCCTTTAGCTTTAAGATTGCCCTGTAATATTTCTTCCGACAGCTTATCTTCAATCTTATTCTGAAGTGCACGTCTCAAGGGTCTTGCACCGTATATCGGGTCAAAGCCTGCCTTGGCAACAAGGTCTATGACCTCACCCGAAAATGACATCTGAATATCCATGGCCGACAGTCTCTCGCTGAGAGTAGCAATCATTCTGCCTGCAATCTCTTTGATATCGTCACTGCTGAGCTGACTGAAAACTATAACCTCATCAATTCTGCCTAAAAATTCAGGGCGGAATGCTTTTTTCAGCTCACCCATAACGGCATTTTTGATTTTTTCATCAGATATTTTTTCGCTGTCTTCTCCGAAGCCGATAGCTTTGACCTGACCCGCAATCTGCTTTGCACCAAGGTTGGAGGTCATAATGATAACCGTATTTTTAAAGTCAACCTTTCTGCCGGTAGAATCTGTAAGGATACCGTCGTCGAGAATCTGCAACAGCATATTAAAAACATCGGGATGTGCTTTTTCGATTTCGTCAAACAGTATAATGCTGTATGGCTTGCGACGGACTTTTTCTGTCAGCTGACCGCCCTCGTCATAGCCTACATATCCCGGTGGCGAGCCTACAAGCTTGGACGCATTATGCTTTTCCATATATTCACTCATATCAAGGCGGATAACCGCATTTTCGTCCCCGAACATAGCTGCACCCAGAGCCTTGCAAAGCTCTGTTTTACCAACACCCGTAGGACCTGAAAAGATAAATGAGCCCATTGGCCGTCTCGGATCTTTAAGTCCGCTTCGGCTTCGTCTTATTACCCTTGCAACAGCGCTGACAGCCTTTTGCTGACCAACAATTCTCTGGTGGAGTATTTCTTCTAACTTCAAAAGCTTTTCGCTTTCTTCGGCAGTTATCTCACTGACGGGTATGCCCGTCCAACCTGAAACTATCTGAGCGATTTCTTTAGCCGTTACCTCGGAAAAACCGTGAGAGGATTTTTCTTTCCAGTTGGTTTTGCCTACGGTAAGCTCGCTCATAAGCTCTTTTTCTCTGTCACGAAGACGCGCCGCACCCTCAAAATCCTGAGCATTGACAGCCGCCGCTTTTTCTGCTGTGACTTCTTTAAGCTTCTGCTCAATTTCTTTGACTTCAGGCGGCATAGTAAAAGAGCGAAGGCGTACCTTTGAGCAGGCTTCATCAATAAGGTCAATGGCTTTGTCGGGCAGAAATCTGTCGCTGATATATCTTACAGACATTTTAACAGCACTGTCAATTGCTTCATCGCTGATTTTCACTTTGTGATGAGCTTCATATTTACTGCGAAGTCCCTTGAGGATTTCTGCTGTTTCTTCTGCGGTAGGTTCGCCCACCTTCACCGATTGAAAGCGTCTTTCAAGAGCGCTGTCTTTTTCGATATATTTTCTGTATTCTTCTAAGGTGGTGGCACCGATTACCTGAAGCTCACTTCTTGCAAGAGAGGGTTTGAGAATGTTTGCCGCATCTACCGCACCCTCGGCGGAGCCGGTACCGATAAGATTGTGCACCTCATCAATGAAAAGAATCACGTCTTTGCTTTTGACGGTTTCTTCGATGCAGGTTTTGATTCTCTCTTCAAAATCACCGCGGTATTTTGTGCCTGCAACCATACTTGTAAGATCAAGAGAGACAATGCGCTTGCCCTTTAAAAGCTCAGGCACTTCGCCCTCGGATATCTTCAAAGCGAGTCCCTCGGCAATGGCAGTCTTGCCTACACCCGGTTCACCGATAAGGCAGGGGTTGTTTTTTGTGCGTCGTGAGAGTATTTCGATAACTCTTTCGATTTCTTTTTCTCTGCCGATAACCGGATCAATTTCACCTCTTGATGCCTTGGCGGTAATATCACTGCCGTGTTTATCCAAGGTGGGGGTTGAGGATTTTTTACCGCTTTGATTTCTCTTTGACGTACCGACAGAATATGAGCTTTTGCCCGATGAGGAGTCAAGCTCGGCAAGAATATTATATGTGGCTGAACCCAACTGTGAAAGTATAAAAGCGGCGCAACTGTCGTCCTCACTGAGAATGGCTGTCAGCAGATGCTCAGTACCCACATAGCCTGCATTTTCTTTTGCGGCTATAGACACTGAAAGCTCAATTATATGCTTGCTTCTGGGAGTGAAATCATCGGGTGTGAGAACGGTAGGAATACCTACCCCGACGGTTTTTCTGATTTCCTGCTCTACACTTCCGGCTGTGATACCTTTGGATGCCATCAGTGATGTGGCTACACTGCCGCCTTCTTTGACGATTCCGCACAAGAGGTGTTCACTGCCCACATAGGTGTGACCTAAATTCTCTGCTGTTTCAACTGCGATATTCAGCGCGCGGTTGGCTTTTTCGGTGAAGCCCGTAAATTTATACATAGTAGTATCCTCCTTGGTTTATTTTAAATTTTCAGTTAGCGGTGAGGCGGCTCCACTGCCGAACGCAGTTCGGCTTGCGAGTGCCTGAGGGCACTCGCAGAAATCGCCTGCGGCGATTTCGTGGAGCCGCCGCCCAAGTTATTGCTGAACCTAAAAGCGACGGGTCATTATGACCCGTCGCAAATGTTTATGCAAGTTCTTCTCTGATCTTTTGTGACCTTAAAATATCGCGCTCGGTTTGTGTCAGCACCTTGCCGCTAAGCGCATTTAGTGTAGCAGGCTGCAAGAGCACTGTCATTTCGCGCAGTTTCTCAGCGGGAATATCTAAAATCCCCTCTGAAACGCCGACACGGACATATGAAATAAGATTAATAAGCTCTTTTGAAGTGAGCTTATATGCACTTTTAAGTATGCCGTAAGCACGATAGATACGGTCGAGATAATCTTCATCTTTGACAAGAAGGGCACGGGCCTGCTTTTCTTGTGTGATTATCTGCATTGCTATTGAATTGAGGTTTTTGATAGCGGCTTCTTCGCTTATGCCGAGTGTAACCTGATTGCTCAGCTGATAAATGTCACCTGAAACCTCACTGCCTTCACCGTAAGAGCCGCGAAGAGTCAGACCCAGCTTTGCAACTGTGGTTGAAAGTCTTTGCATTGCGCCTTTTTTGTTGAGGGCAGGCAAGTGAAGCATTACACTTGCACGAAGTGCGGTGCCGATATTTGTGGGGCACTGAGTAAGGTAGCCTAAGTTTTCATCGAAAGCATATGAAAGCTTATCTTCTAGAATTCCGTCAATTTTAAATGCAGCTTCAAAAGCCTCCTCAAGTGAGAGACCGGGATAAACTGTCTGTATTCTTATGTGGTCTTCTTCGCATATCATAATGCTGATATCTTCTTCGTCTGAAAGAAGCAGGCTTCTACCGAGGGTGTCGCAAGCGAATTCAGGGCTGATGAGATGTTTTTCGGCCAAAGATACAGTTTCTGCAGCAGAAAGAGATGACATATTAATAAAATTAAGCTGATATGTTTTCTCTGAGTCTAAAATATCTTTGACAGTGTTGCCGATATCTTTTTTCTGAGCTTCATCAAGTCTGATAGGAAAGGGGTATTCAGTTAAGTTGCGTGCAAGACGCACACGAGTGCTTAAAACTATGTCTCCTTCGTTACCTTTGTTTTTGTACCAATTCATCTTCAGTTTTCTCCTTTCAGCTCTTTTATTTCGTCTCTAATGGTAGCGGCTCTTTCAAAATTCTGAGTTTCGATAGCCTTAGCCATTTCTTTTTGCAGGTCTTCGATTTTTTCTTCGGTTGTTTTTTCTTTTATTACAACAGGCTCGGCAGTTTTTGGCGGTACCTTGCCCGAGTGCTTGACCTTGCCGTGGATTCTCTGAATTGAGGGTTGGAGCTTGCTGTAAAATTTCTTATAGCAGTTGCTGCAGCCTACACTACCTGACTTGATGATATCTTCAAAGCTGCAACCGCAGATTTCGCATCTGTCAGCTCTTGTTTCACCTAAAAGCAGATTTCTGTCATCGAAAAAGCTTGAAAACAAAGATGGCAGGTTAAATGTGAAATCGCTGAAAAAATTATCGTAACCTAAGCTCTGAGCACAGGATGAGCAAAGATGCTTCTGAGTAGCTTCGCCGTTGATAACGCGTTTGATATGAGTATTTGCTTCGTTTACTTTACAATTCTGACATAACATAATAATTACCTCCTTAAAGATTTAATATTCTTGTTTTATTACAGAGAGAAGTGTCTGTTTGAATATACACGCTCTGATAGCATCTTTTATTTCTGCGGGTAAACCTTTGAAATTGCTGTCGTTTAGAGCTGATGATATTATTACCGCATCACGGCGGGTAATAAGCTGATGATGTATAAGATTTAATATATGGTCATTGGCAGTATTTTCTGAAATATATGAACCGATACTGTTTATAACATTCATAATAAGAGTGTTTTTGTCATAGCTTACTCTTGTGATTCTTACGCATCCGCCGCCTCCTCTTCTGCTTTCGACTATATAACCTCTTTCGGGGGTGAATCTGGAAGAGAGTACATAGTTAATCTGACTTGGTACGCAACCCACGTTCTGAGCTAAAATGTTTCTTTGAAATTCTATTTCGTCTTTGTCGTCCAGCATTTGAATAATCATCTGGGCTATTGAATTTGATATATTGATAAAATCACTTCCTTTGACTTTGACTAACTTTGACCTTTCTTGATTTTATTATATCTCACTTTGACTTTTATTCAAAGGTCAAAAAAGGTCAAAAGAGAAAGAAAAAACTTTGATTTTTAAGATTACGTTTCATTTTCTTGATTTTTCTTTGATTTTTGCGAATTTTCATATTTTGCAAATCTTTGGATGTGCTCCGCTGACTTTGACCTTAAAGACTGTGAAAAAGGGTCGCTGATATTATGAAGGTCAAAGTTTTCGGCAGAGTACGGGCAAAGGAAGTGTATTTTTTGCATAATAGTCTCGCCACCTTATCAATGGTATTTTTGACACTATGAAAAATTTTATGCAAAAAGAAAACCTCCGCTTTCGCAGAGGCTTCTCGCAGATTTTCAACTTAGCAACCGCAGGAATTGTTACAACCACAGTCGTTGCCGCAGCCACAATTGTTGCAACCGTAGCTGTTACCGCCGCCGAAGAGACCGCCTTCACCGCCGCAGCACATTGATAAGATAAGAAGGATTATAATCCAACTGCAGCAGCTATTGCCACCGAATAAACCGTTATTACAAGCCATTTTCACAACCTCCTTTCTGCTTTCATCATCATTATACGCAAAAAGGTAAAGTGTGTTACAATGCTGAAAAAAATAAAAAAAGACAACCTTATACCGACACCACATAAGGCAATACGGTTAAAAGGTTGTCTCTTTATGTTTTATTACATTTCTGTTGTTGTAAACTTCTGGAATGCAAATGTTTTATTTGATTTGAGATTTCCTGATGCATCAGTGTATCTGAGCATGCCCTTTGCAATAATGAATGTTACATATTCGCCCTTCATGGGATCTCTGACACCATCGGTGAGTGTTACTTCGATAACCTGATATCTTTTGCCTGAATCAGAATCAACATAAACATCATCTTTCATTGTGTAAAAAGCTGAATATTCTGTTGCTCCCACAAGCTGAGTCTCAACTACTGTTTCGTATAAAACGTTGCCCCATTTATCATAAACAATGTTGCCGTTTTCATCTGTCTTCTTAACCTCAAGTTCAACGTCTCTCGGAACACCGCCGAAATATATTTTATCGTTCTTTTTGAACGCTTCATATACAACATCTTCTCCGCAGGGTTCAACATATATCTCAAATCTTCTGGGATTTTCTTCATAGTTGTGATATTCACTCACAAGTCCGTCAAGGGCAAAAAAATCACTCTCTTTAAGACTGTTTACGGGATCGGGAACATATTCGTCCATAATTTTGAACACACCGAAAAATGTCTGAAGTGTTCTTCTGAGTGTTTCGATTGCTGTAACAATAACTCTGATAGGACGAGTTCTGCCGTCAGTTTTTTCCTTCCACACCGCGGTAAGCTCTTTCTGACCGTCAATATAAATTTTGTCACCGGGATAATAAAGCTGACCATGTTCATCTTCCCAGCAAACAAACTCATAGTCAACAGATAAAGGAATATCTGATGTTACGGTATATGTGCCCGGGTTTGTAAATTTAGCTGTCTGTCCGGGCATATACATAACTGTTACACCTGAAAGAAGCTTATCTGAGCCATAAGTGATACCATAGAGAATGGGGTCATCGGGTTCCATACCCAAGCTAACAGATATACTTGTCACAAGCTCATCAAACACACCTGCTGAAGCTGTCATTGACATTGTTGAGAAAATACAAATCAAACAAAGTAAAATTGCAATTATCTTTTTCATAATTTTTACCTCCTGATATTACAAGTAGGTATATTATACATTAGAGGAACACCGCGATAATTATAATTTAGAAATATAATGTAAAAATATGCCATTACACAAACAATTAACATTTTAGAAATTAAAAACAAAAATTTAAAAACATATTTACTTTTAGTCTGAAAAATATTACTATATATCATATATTGTTTTTATGGGTGAAAAAAATGAAAATACTTTTTATCTGCACGGGCAACACCTGCAGAAGTCCTATGGCTGAAGCTCTTGCCCAAAAAAAATATCCCGACATCACTTGGGAAAGCTGCGGATTATGCGCTTTCAGCGGCGACAGTGCCACTTTTGAAAGCATTGAAGCTATGAAAGATTACGGCATTGACCTGAGTTCTCACAGAGCCAGAGCCTTCAGTGAATATATGATCAATGAATATGACGTTTTTGCTGTTATGACGCCTCAGCACTACCAAGCGCTTTATAACATAGTGCCCGAAGAAAAGCTCACCGTTCTCGGCGACTCAATCCCCGACCCTTACGGCAAGGGCATAAAGGAGTACAGAGAATGTGCGCGGTCAATAGAAACCGCCATCGATACTCTTATGGCAAGGTACAAAAAAATTGACATATCACCTATGAATGAAAACGATATTTTAGCCATTGCAGAAATCGAAAAAGCTTGCTTCAGCTCCCCTTGGAGCGAAGACGGACTCAGAAGCGAGCTGAGAAACGACGGTGCCAACTTTTTCACAGCCAAAGTCAACGGTACCGTGGCAGGCTATATGGGTATGCATATTGTGCTTGACGAATGCTATATCGCAAATGTAGCCGTCAGTCCTGACTTCAGACGTCAGGGCATAGCCGATGCTCTGCTGTACTCTGCCGAAAAAACCGCACTCGAGAAAAACTGCAGTTTCATCTCTCTCGAAGTCAGAGTCAGCAACACTCCTGCAATCAAGCTATATGAAAAACACGGATATGTCTCCTTGGGCGAAAGAAAAAATTTCTATTCCGACCCGACGGAAAACGCCCTTATTATGACAAAAACTTTCAGTGAGGAATAATAATATGAAAATTTTAGCAATAGAATCATCCTGCGACGAAACCGCTGCAAGCATTGTAGAAGACGGCAGAAAAGTTCTTTCAAATGTTGTTGCGTCTCAGGTTGCAGAGCATAAAATTTATGGCGGTGTTGTGCCTGAAATAGCATCAAGACGCCACGCAGAAGCTATCAGTGCAGTAGTCGAAAAGGCTCTTTGTGATGCAGATTGCACCCTCGATAATATCGATGCCGTAGCTGTTACTTATGCTCCCGGTCTTATAGGCGCACTGCTCGTGGGTGTCAACTATGCAAAAGGGCTATCCTACGCAAAGGGGTTACCTCTTATACCTGTGCATCATTTGCGTTCACACATTGCCGCAAACTACATTACCCATCAGGATCTTAAACCGCCCTTTTTCTGCCTTGTTGTCAGCGGTGGCAACACAATGATGGTTGAAGTCAAAGATTACACCGACTTCAAGGTTATCGGCAGAACAAGAGACGATGCCGCAGGTGAAGCTCTTGACAAGGCGGCTCGCACAATGGGAATCCCCTACCCCGGCGGACTCAATATGGACAAACTTGCAAAAGACGGCGATAACACAGCATTTAAATTCCCCACACCTAAAGTTGAAGGCTGTCCTTATGATTTCAGCTTTTCAGGGCTTAAAACAAGTGTTATCAATACCATTCACAACGCAGAGCAAAAAGGTATTGAAAT
>JAZRDY010000055.1:0-5847 GCA_045660525.1 Acutalibacteraceae bacterium
GGCGGGTTAAAATTAAAGAGACGCGAAAGTGAATTCGCGTCCCATTATAATTGTTTCTATTATCGCTCGCCGCGGGGGCATTACTTTTTCCTACCGCGGAAAAAGTAATCAAAAACGCGAATTAATTATTTATCAATGTGAGCTAAGAAAAATTCTTTTCTCTCGTCGGTGTTGATTACAGTTACGGACTTGATCTGATTGAGTACTCTGCCCTGCTTTTTGAGATATTCTCTGTAATCAGCATATGTGCCATCTTTAAGAAGCACAACCTCAGGCTCAGCAAGCATACCCCAACGACGGTACTTGAAGTACTTTTCGTTGCTTTCGTTGAGCTTTTCATCAAGAATCTTTGAAAGCTCGGGAAGCTTATCTTTGCTGATTTCGCCCTCAGCTTCAACAAGAAGCATATAACGTAGGGGGTCGTGATCGTGGTCAGGATAGTAGCTGTAACCCTTGAAAGTCACACCAGTTTCTCTCTGAAGTTCAGCAGCTGCCCAGTCAACCATCTGTGTTGTTGTCTTTTCGTTTGCAATGTTCATTGCAAGATTGTTTCTGTAAAGGAACTGCATCTTGGGAGCCTTTTTGTAATAGCCTGTAATACGCACAACGTCTTCGATTCTGTATCTGTAAAGACCTGAACGGTTAGTTACAACAAGCTCATAATCCTTGCCCACTTCAACTTCGTCCATTGTAAGAGGTCTCTCACAGTCGGGATCATCCATAGGAATAAACTCGAAGAACACTGACTGAGGAAGAAGTACACAGTCCTGAGCATTGAGCTCACAGGGAATAGCCATATAGCCCTCAGCTGCAGCATAACCCATACTGTGAATGGGAGCATCGCCGATGTGCTTGCGAAGTCTCTGAACATAGAACTCAAGGTTTGAGCTTACCATACCGTATGCCCACGCAAAGTCAGGCCAAATTCTCTTTGCGATAGGTGTATCAAAGCCTTTTGCAAATTCTTTGCGAAGCTCAACAGCTCTCTTGGGGTTGGGCTTGAGTTTCTTTTCCCACTTGGCACGAAGCTCGTCGGGACACTTGATGCTGGGGTCAATAGTACCAAGCTCAATATCTTTGCATACCATTTCCCAGTTAGCTTCGAGGAAGTCGAACATAGTTGTAAGAAGTGTTACAACCATTGAACCGAGATAGGTAAGGTCGCGGTGTTCGAGAGCGAAACGAAGATGGAAGTATGTAGAGTTTACTGCATCCTCATTTTCAGGATACATAAAATCATTGGGAGTTGTCATAAAGAACTTTGAAATAGGCTTGAGGTAGGTAAGAGGAACCTGACCTGCGCCGTTTGACATTTTGCCGTCAGCCATCTTATGACCTGTGAGAATCATAACAACGGGGCCAACCTGCTTGGGGAACTTAAGTCCGTTCTTTCTGAACCACTTTGATGCACAGCCGGGAGTACCTGAGAAACCCATGCATTGCATAATCCAAAGATCGGCAGCGCTGCGGGGAAGAATTTTCGGCTTGCCTACTGAGCCTGATGATGAGCAGTAACGGATGTTACGAGCTTTCATCATCAGATTTTTTTCGCCTGCAACCATACGGTCAACATAGTCTGAATATGTATCATAGTTTGAGAAAGGAACCTTTTCCTGAAAATCTTTAATTGAGTCAATACCGTCAAAGCCTATCTTCTTGCCGTATTCGGTATCCTTATTTTTCTTAAGAATGCTCTTGAGTATTCTTTCCTGAGTTTCCATAGGGCGAGAGGTATAATAGTCTACCTTTGCCCATTCAGCATAGCCGAGGAATACACCGATATCTGAAAATCCTGCCATGATTTTACCTCACTTCGTTTTCTAATTAATCTTATTCCTCATCAAGATGAGAGAAGAAGAATTCTTTTCTTTCGTCTGTGTTGATAACTGTTACGGGTTTAATCTGATTGAGTACCTTGCCCTGCTTTTTGAGCATTTCTCTATAATCAGCATATGTATCTTTCTTGAGGAATACCACCTTAGGTTCACCAATCATACCCCAACGGCGGTATTTGAAATACTTCTCATTGCTTTCGTTGAGCATTTCGTCGAGTACCTTTTCTATTTCTGGAATCATATCCTTTGAGATATCTCCCTCGGGCTCTGCAAGAAGCATATAACGTACGGGGTCATTATCTGTATCTGAATAGAAGCTGTAACCCTTGAAGGTGATGCCGAGCTTCTTCTGTGTTTCAAGAGCTGCCCAGTCAACCATCTGAGTTGTTGTCTTTTCGTTGGCGATATTCATTGCAAGGTTGTTTCTGTAGAGGAACTCAACCTTGGGAGTCTTGTTGAAGTAACCTGTTACTCTTACAACGTCTTCAATCTGATAACGGTAAAGACCTGAGAAGTTGGTAACAACAAGCTCGTAATCCTTGCCCACTTCAACCTCGCCGATAGTGAGAGGTCTCTCGCAGTTGGGATCATCAACAGGGATGAACTCAAAGAAGATTGAACGGGGAAGAAGAACATAGTCATTAACGTTAAGCTCAACAGGCATTGCCATATAGCCCTCTGCTGCAGCATAACCCATATTGTGAATAGGAGCATCACCGATATGCTTACGGAGCTTATCAACATAGAACTGAAGATTTGAGCCTACCATGCCGTATGACCATACGAAATCAGGCCAAAGTCTCTTTGCGATAGGATCATCAAAACCTTTAGCACATTCCTTGCGGATTTCAGCAGCTCTCTTGGGATTGGGTTTGAATTTCTTTTCCCATTTAGCACGAAGCTCGGGCGGACACTTAACACCGGGATCGATAATACCCTTTTCAATATCATTGCACATCATTTCCCAGTTTACCTCGAGATAGTCAAACATAGTTGTAAGAAGGGTTACAACCATTGAGCCGAGGAAGGTTACATCTCTTCTCTCGAGAGCAAAACGAAGGTGGAAGTATGCCGAATCAACTGCATCCTCATTTTCGGGGTACATAAAGTCATTGGGAGTTGTCATAAAGAACTTTGAAATGGGCTTAAGGTATGTGAAAGGCACCTGGCCCGCACCGTTACCCATCTTACCGTCTTTCATCTTATGGCCTGTAAGGATAATTGCAACGGGCCCTATCTGCTTGGGGAATTTCTTACCCTGAGCCTTGAACCATCTCTGAGCACAAGCAGGAGTTGCCGCAAAGCCCATACACTGCATATTCCAGAGGTCCTTGCCTGACTTGGGAAGCACCTTTGGTTTGCCGACTGAACCTGAAGAAGTACAATATCTCTTGCACTTTCTTGCCATCATAAGATTTTCTTCGCCCTCAAGCATACGGTCAACATAATCTGAATATGTATCATAATTTGAAAGAGGAACTATTTTCTGAAAATCTTCAACAGAATGTACCTTATCGAAGCCGATTTTTTTACCGTATTCGGTATCCTTGTTTTCCTCAATAATCTGCATCAGGATTTTTTCCTGAGTTTCTACGGGAACAGAGGTAAAGTGGTTTACTCCTTTAAACACCATATTACCTAACATTACGCCGAAATCTGACATTGCCATAGTTTGTTACCTCTCTTTTCTTTTTTGATTGTCTTCTTTCATACTTTTCTATAATAGCATTTTACATTATAGGTGTCAACTGTGCTTTGTGGTTTTGTGAATATTCAATTAAATATACCCGTGTTTATTTCCACTGAATAGTCCATGTTTCATCTATATAACCCTCTACAGTACCGCCACCTGATACACCTGCAGCTGCGGCTTCACCTACACCGATAATGTCAAGTCTTTCGTAATATCCCACTACTTTGCCGTCTTTATCAATTGTGATGCCGACTGTTGCACCGGGATATTCCAGATCAGCTTTTGTTATTTCGCCCAACGGCAAACTGAAGCTCGATAAATCAAGTGTATCACATGCGTTTTCGTGATAGACAGTTTTCGGGTTTTCTTTAGTACTTTTTTCAGGTTTTAATTTTACTTTATAAACAGTATTTTCACCCTGAACTTCTTTTGTAGCCTCAGCTACACCATCGATAGTAAGCGAAAAGTTTTTGCCGACCGGCGGAAACACATCCATCGTTGTGGTTTCGGTCTTACTTTCAGGATCAATACCTTTACCGTCAGTAAAATCGTAATCATATATCTCTGTTTTAACAAACACATCAATTATCTTGTTTACAATATTTGAAAAGGCGGGCGCACTGCATTCTGTCAATTCCATATCAATCTTCTGTTCCTTGTGGCCTGAGAATGATGCATCTGCACTTTTGAGCTTATTGATACCGTTTGTAACAATATCAAGTATTTCCTGATTTGTCATAACTTCGGCATTTGAAGTTACGGTGGTCTGAGTATTTTCAGGTTCAGTTGTTGTAGGAATTACCGCCTGTGTTGTAATCATTGTTGTAGTTTCTGTAACCGTCGGAATTGTTGCAACGGTGCTTTGAGTAGTATCGGAATAAAACGCTGAGAAATCATCATCGTTTTTTCTCGTTTGAATTTTCACCGCATTGGCAATAAGAATCAATGCAACCACAGACAAAATCGATATAAGCAAAATGCCTTTTTTATCAGATAATGAGCGGTTCGACTTTTTAAGAGCTTTTTTCTCTTTTCTGTTCAAGTTCGAATTTTCATTGTTTTCCATAAAGCAGCTCCTTGTATTTAAACTTTTTTTATTATATCACTTGTTAATATTTTTTTCAACTGTTGTGTATTAACTATTAAACATATTTTTAACAGCAATTACTGCGACACAAAAGACCACAAGCATTAACCTTTCAGTTTATGCTTGTGGTCAGATAACTTTAAATTTTAACCAAAACTTAGATGCCGCCGCCTACTGAACCGTCCCATGTGTCAACGGTTGTTGCTTTCATTTCTTCTTCGTCAAACCAACGAGTTGTCACAGCCTTAGTCTCTGTGAAGAAACGGAATGCATCCTTGCCGAGGCAGTGGAGGTTGCCGAAGAATGAGAGCTTGTGGCCTGTAAAGGGGAATACGCCAACGGGTACGGGAATACCAACGTTAACACCAACCATACCGCCGTCTGTTCTCTTAGCAAATTCTCTTGCATAGTAACCGCTCTGTGTGAAAATAACCGAGCCGTTTGCGAAGGGGTTGTTATTCATAAGAGCAAGACCTTCCTCGAAGTTCTTAACTCTCTTGATGCAAAGTACAGGGCCAAAGATTTCCTGTGTACCGACAGTCATTTCTTCTGTTACGTTGTCGAAGATTGTGGGACCTACATAGAAGCCGTTTTCATAGCCTTCAACCTTAGCATCTCTACCGTCGAGAACGAGAGTTGCGCCCTCTTCGATACCCTTGTTGATCCAGTTGATAACGCTCTGCTTGTGTTCGCCTGTAACAACGGGGCCGAGAGTTGAATCCTCAGCATATGCAGGGCCGAGCTTGAGTTCTGAAGCGTACTGCTTAAGGAGTGCTACGAGCTTATCAGCGATGCTTTCCTGAGCAACTACAACGGGAAGAGCCATACATCTTTCACCTGCACAACCGAATGATGAGTTGATGATACCTCTTGCTGATCTTTCAAGAGCAGCATCTTCGAGTACAAGTGCGTGGTTCTTAGCTTCGCAAAGAGCCTGAACTCTCTTGCCTGTTGCTGAAGCTTCTTTGTATACGTGAAGACCAACTTTTGTTGAACCAACAAAAGTGATAGCCTTAACATCGGGATGCTTGAGGAAGAGGTCAGCTTCAACTCTTGAGCAGGTAACAAGGTTAACTACACCCTTGGGAAGGCCTGCTTCGTAAAGAAGCTCGTTAAGTCTCATAGCTGTCATAGGTGTCATTGAAGCGAGCTTAAGTACCATTGTGTTGCCTGCAGCAATGCAGCAAGGTACCATCCAGCCCATAGGAATCATACCGGGGAAGTTGAAAGGT
>JAZRDY010000056.1:0-24462 GCA_045660525.1 Acutalibacteraceae bacterium
CTGCTGATGCAGGGGCAGTTCTTAGCGGGAGCTGTGAAACGGCTGTTGGGGTGAGCACCCTTGATTTCGTCAACCTTACCGTTCCAGGGCTTGCCTGTCCATTCAAGTGCGTTCTCGGGAGGATTCTTATCGAGACCTTCCCACCAAACTGTATCGTTATCAAGATTGTAAGCAACGTTTGTGAAGATTGTGCCTTCCTTTGTTGAAAGAAGAGCGTTGGGGTTTGACTTCATGTTGGTACCGGGAGCAACACCGAAGAAACCGTTTTCGGGGTTGATAGCATAGAGTCTGCCGTCTTCACCCTTACGGATCCAAGCGATATCGTCACCTACGCACCATACTTTGTAACCCTTGTTCTTGTATCCCTCGGGAGGAATAAGCATTGCAAGGTTTGTCTTACCGCAAGCTGAGGGGAATGCAGCACAGATGTATTTGATTTCGCCGTCGGGCTTTTCGATGCCGAGGATGAGCATATGCTCAGCCATCCAGCCTTCCTGACGACCCTGCTTTGAAGCGATACGAAGAGCGAAGCACTTCTTACCGAGAAGTACGTTTCCGCCGTAACCTGAGTTAACTGAGATGATTGTGTTGTCCTGGGGGAAGTGGCAGATGTATCTCTTTTCTTCGTCGATTTCGCAACGGCAGTGGAGACCACGTACCCAGTCGTTGCTGTCGCCAAGAGCTTCGAGAACGTTAGTGCCAACTCTTGTCATGATAGCCATGTTGAGTACAACATAGATTGAGTCTGTAAGCTCGATACCAGCCTTTGAGAACTTTGAACCTACGGGGCCCATTGAATAGGGAATAACGTAAGCTGTTCTGCCCTTGTAGCTGTCCTTAGCAATACCGTAAAGCATTTCATATGCTTCAGCGGGATCCATCCAGTTATTTGTGGGACCTGCTTCTTCCTTTGTGGGAGCGCAGATGAATGTTCTGCCTTCAACACGAGCAACGTCGTTTACAGCAGTTCTGTGGTAGTAACAACCGGGAAGAAGTTCCTGATTGAGTTTAATCATTTCGCCTGTAGCGCAAGCTTCAGCTCTGAGAGCTTCAAGCTGTTCTTCTGAGCCGTCAATCCAAACAACTTTGTCAGGATTAACAAGGTTAAGTTTGTCTTCGAGCCAAGCAAGAACGCTGGGGTTCTTTGTGGGTGCATTGTTAAGCATAGTTAAATCTTCCTTTCGTGAATGGTTTATACTAAGTAGTCGAAAATTGCTCCTTGTACTCCATACTACTTTATTCTATTGTATTATACTTATTTTTAACCGATTTTGCAAGAGATAGACTATAAAATATATAATATTTTTACATATATTTTTTATCTATTTTTCACATTAAAAAACTGCCCTGCATTAACGCAAGGCAGTTGAATTTTGTTTACGGCTTAATAGTGAGTAAGTCCGCATTTACATTCTTGATTTATTTTTAAGAGTTTCCAGAAGAAAGTAAGCACCTTTGTAAGAATCTTTCCGATCATACCATTTTCATGGCAGAAATGATCACAAATTACAACTCCACCGTCTTCAGTTTCTACATAAATATTTTTGCAATCAAGACAATATTTTGTACCCTCTTCGTCATACTCAAAATCATGTCCGTTTGCACTTATATATTCTTGTTCAATGATATATTTGCATATCATACAATACTGTTTTTGAGTCCAACCGTTATCCTCACAAGTCGGCTCTGAGGGTTTGTGATATTTTGTACATTCTTTATCCGTACATAAATGGTGATAATTTTTATCATCTATTACTTTATGAAGCTTCTTGCAATCTTTATCGGTACACTTCTCATGAGCAACAGCATAATCCTCTACATCACTGTAAGGAGAAAGAACATGATTTGTTATCTGTTTTATATTCACATCACAACAACTGCACTTGTAGGTTATCTGTCTGCATATTGAATTTGAAACAGCATAATCAACACCTGTCATCACAAGATCAACATGTTTGTTTGCACTTGCCGCTTCTCTTTCAACAGTATTTTTACAAACAGTGCAATTTTTAACTACAATACCTCCGGATAAGCAATTGCCCAAAATAAATTCCCAATTACCCGGAATATGGGGTGCCAAAAATTCTTCAGGTTCAGAGAGATAGTCACAGTTATTGCAGCCTCTTTGTCTTAAACCTTTATCGATGCAAGTTGCAGGTTTCAATATAACCCAAGACTGGTATCTGTGTGATGCCTTAGTTTTTTCAGTTTCACTATAACTGCAACCTTGATTTATACAACGACGAGTTCTTGAGCCTTTCTCATAACATGAATAATCCTCATCTATCTCCCACTCGCTTAAAATGTGGCTCTTTTTCTCAATTACAATTTGCTTATAATCGCCTGTTGTAGCCACAATGGGAGTCCAGCATTTTGAGCAAACTTTTGAAAGAAGACCGGTCTTGCTGCAAGTAGCAGGTTCAGTTATATAATAAGTTGAACCGGGTTTATGTGCACTCGGATCAATGGGGAGTGTTTCTTTGACTTTAGTACTGCAATCTTCGCATGCGTAAATGATTTCACCTTCTGTACGGCAAGTTGCAGGTTTTTGCGAATACACGTAAAGACTTCCTGTATGTTTGGGAATTTCTGCTTCAACAAAATTATTATCTGCACAAGCATAACAGTTTGCTCGTTTTTTACCAACAGTTCTGCAAGTTGCTTTTTCAACTACTACCCATTCAATATCTGAGGGGTGATTATCAGGATCTATAGGTATACTCTCAGTTACTTTTTCATTACATACGATACAAGTATTTACTTTTTCACCTTCTGCCCAACAAGTGGGTGCTTTTGTAACTTCCCAAGCATCAAAAAACTTGTGTCCCAATGCCGGAATAGATTCGTAGGCAACATGATTTGAATCATACTTACACATTCTGAATGCGTAACCGTCTGATTCACAGGTAGGCTCAATTAAAACTACTTCATTGTATAAATGAGCATCTTCATCAAGTTCGTATATAACCTTTACTTTTGTTGCTTTACAGTTTTTGCAAGTACCAATTGAATAACCGAAATCACTGCAAGTTGAAGCATATGTTTTTGCATCTTCATCAAGTTCGTGTGCAGCCCAGGTTTCTTTTACACTGTAAGAACAATTAGGACAAGACTTGCTGATATAGCCGTCAGCATTTTTGCAATCACCGGTAGGCGCCTGATAAGTCCATTCAAGGTAATCGTGTGCATCTTCGGGTTTAATATCAACGTAAGATGTTTCTCCGCAACCCTCACAAATAACGATACCTTTACCGCCATTCTGACAATCAACTTTGCCGTCAATAACTAAAGCTTTACCTCTGTAAACGTGGTTATCAGGATCATAATCTGTTTCAACTCGCTGAGGTTTATTACAGCCTGTGCAGAAACGAAGATTTTCACCCTTAGTTGAACAAGTTGCAATAACAGCAGGTTCAACCTGACTGTTGTATGTATGTGTTACAGGGATGATGATTTTTACGTTTTCATTACATACAAGGCATCTATTGCTCTTATATCCGTCACTTACAGTACTCTTTGTATGTTTGGGTTCAACAATACGCCATTTGGTTTCATCAAAAGTGTGCGGAACAACAGCAACGTGGTTTTCTACTGTTTTACCGCAGCCTGAACATTTATATGTACTTTTACCTTCTGTGCTGCAAGTAGGCTCAACCGCTCCGGTTACAGTACCACCAACGTGCACATCGGGATTTTTAGGCATCTCTTCTTCATAAACATAACCGCAAGTTGCATCACCGACTTTAAACACGCAGGTTTTTATTCTTTTGCCGGTACTGTTACACTTAGGTTCAGTTATAACCTCCCAATCAGTGTAGATGTGCTCATGCAAAGCAGGTGTTGAACCTTGAGTGCTGTCTTTGTTTAACCAATCACTCGATGCAGCAGATGCCGAAACAACAAAAAGCATCATAAGCGCGCAAACAATAAACATCAAAGTCAATTTTGTTATTTTAAAACCTTTCATAATATTACCTCCGAAAAGCAATTTTCATTTTTTACAGAAATATACATCATAATAATAACATTAAAACCAAAAATCGTCAACTGATGTTTCAAAATTTCACGCCAAATTTACAAAATACTAACTAATTACACACAAAAACCCCTCGGATTTCTCCGAGGGGAAGTTGAATTATTTTTTGTAGTGAACTGAACCACATTCACAACTGCTGTTTATTCCGAAGATCTTCCAGAATACACTGATAAGCTTGTAAATAAACTGCATAAATGCGTTATCCTTATGGCATACGCAACCGCAATCAGCTGAAATATCTTCATTTACGATCTTTCTTTCACATCTCTCACACTCGCCAATGTCGTTAGGCTCTGTGTGACCAAGAGCGGGAAGATAATACGCATCGCGATCCATATCATATGCACTGTATGAACATCTTGTACATTTTACATATTCAAGGTGACCTGATGTTGTACATGTGGGAGCAACATAAGGAACTACACTTAATATATTCACACCGTATTCACCGAGTTCGGGATGGTAGTGATCTTTATGATTTTCAGGATTGAATGTAGCAGGAAGAACAATTTCTTCAGTTGCTGAACACTTTGTGCACAGGTAATGTCCTTTACCATCTTCATTGTATGTAGCATACTTGTCGATGTATAAAACGCGTTCGTCACCATCAACCTGCCATGTGTGTTCCTTTATAGCTCTGATATTATAAGCAGCAGCTAAAACTGCAAACTCTGATTCTGCATTATCCCAATCTTCTGATTTGCTGTCAAATGTTTCAAATATTTCACAAACTTTACAAGCAAATTCTACAAAACCATCATCCATGCAGTTAGCTTCATGAACTCTGATAACTGACCAATCATGGCTTACATCTGTGTCAACCTTGGTGTCTTTAGTAAGACATACATCACAAATTATGCTGTAAACTACACCTGTTGAACAGTCACCGCTTACAAATGTCCAGTCTTTTTCACCATCAACCATAGGCCATACATGCTTGGTTGCATCAGCCTTTTCATACTTGAGTTTATATTCAGAACATCTTGTACAATAATTAATTAATGTACCTTCTTCACAACAAGTTGCATCTTTGATTTCTACATCAAAGTCAGCAGGCTTAAACTTCCAGCCATCAACAGTGTTTACGTAGTCTTCTAACCAATTATGACCGAGCTTTGAATCTTCATTTGTAACTGTGTCTGTTACTTTTTTACAAGTGTCACATACAGCTGTCTTTGTGCCATCTTCTGTACAAGTAGCTGAATCTTCATCTGCTACATAGTTTGTAAACTTATGTGCTACTTCTTTACCGAATTCGCCATCACAAACATCGCAAACGCTCTTTGTACCGCAAGCAGTTGCAGGAGTTTCAGTTGAACAATCAACTTTAGCTGTTGCATAACCGCAATCTCTTTCACACTTCACTGAGTGAGTACCGTCGCCATTTGATGTAGCATCACCATCAACGATGTGTTCAAGCTGATCTTTGAGATCTGTCTTCCAAGTGTCGGTGCATGTACCCTCTGTACAAGTGTTGAGAGTGTAACCGCTTCTGTAGCAAGTGGGTTCAACAACCTGAGTTGTTATCTTATCACTGTCAATTACACGAATTGTTCTGTTACCGCAGACACAAGCAGCATCGTGGCTGTGTTCACCATTTACTGTTGATGTTAAGAAGTTATCGAATGAACAACGTTCACCGCCAACGACAGTTGCATCGTCAAGGTCATAAATTACGTCATACTTAACAGCCTCATCGCCTGAGCCAAGACCGTAAGTCTTAACATATACATACTTACCGTTTTCATCAACTACGATTTCACCGTTAATATCTTTTGCAAATAAGCACTTTTCGTTTACGCAATATCTTGCATGGTAGTTGTTAATGTTGTCATAGTAGTATGCGCCTGTGAAGTTATGTCCGGTTGCTTTGAATTCCTTCTTATCAGGATCAACGTAATCGCAACCTTCTCTCTTACAAATCTTATGAGTTGTATAACCGTTTTCTTCACAAGTAATAGGTCTTTCTTTTATTGTTTCGAAGTCATGTTTGAGAGCATCAACAACAACTTTTGTAAGCTCTGTTGTTCCTTCTTTATCAGCATACATCTTGCCGCAAGTCTGAGTCTGACAGATATAGTGTTCGAGCACACCGTCAGTTGTACAAGTAGCATCAACCTTTGCAACATAAGCATTATCGTCGATAATACCGTCTTCGTTTACGTCAAAGTTGTGACCTAAAGCTGTTTCAGCCTTTGCCCATGTTTCATTTGTTACGCCTGCACTTGAAATACCGCAATCTTTACGTGTACATTCTTTATAATACACTGCATCGTTTACACAGTCTGCAGGAGTCTTAAGATATGTTGTTGTTTCATTCCAGTCGTGGCTGAGAACTGAACCTGAGTTGAATACAAGTTTATCATCGTTACTTGATGCACCACAAGTACATGACTTATAGTAAACAGCTCTGTCTGTGCAAGTAGCAGCTGACTTAAGGTATTTTTCATCATCAACAACTGACAAAACGAACTTATGGCCTTCAGCTTTCTCTGCAACGAAGTAAAGGATTGTATCCTTATACTTATCGAGTTCAGCCTCTGTACCTGCACTTACTTCACAGTTATCGCAGCAATACCAATAAGTAAGATCTCTTACACAATTTTTATCGGTTCTCTTATATGTGTCTTTCTCAATTTCTTTCTTTGTTGTGTAGCTGTGACCGGTTGCTTTTGTAGGATCAGCAGTCCATTCGTAGCCACAATCTTTACAAGTGTAAGTTGTGTAACCAGCATCAAGACAAGTGGGTGCTGTTACAACTGCATCTGCATTTTCTTTTGTGCAGTTAACAGTCTCAGTCTTAGCCTTGCCGTCTTCGCCGTACTTACAAGTTTCATCTTTACAAGTTCTGGTGTGAGTACCATCGTTGTTCTTTACCCAAGCTCCCCAATCGTGATCGAGAGGACCTGTATAACCTGTTTTCCATTCGTGTTCACAGAAATCACAAACATTTAATGTATAACCCTGTGTTTCACAATCAGGATTGATAATACTGGGATCTGCTGAGAAGCAATCACCATCTTCAATATGATCAGGATTGTATCCGCAAACGCGTTTGTGAGTTTTTGTGCCTTCTACGTTAGCCCAATCGCTCCAATCGTGATTGTTTGTGTTTAAGTCGCCGTACTCATCACCGCATACTTCACATTCAGCTTCAGCTGAACATGTTGCTGTGCCGCCTGAGCAATCTTCTGTAGCACCTTCTACACCATTAAAGCCACTCGTTGCACCACAGTATTCGCAAAGATATGCGTGTACATCACCAGCAAGTTCAACAGCATCACCATTGAATGAGTGGGCTGTAGTTGTACCGTATGCTTCATTACAGAATTCGCATTTAGCGGGAACTGTACATGTAGCTGTACCGCCTGAGCAGGTTTCTGTCTGCTTGTTACCGCAAGCACACTTTGCTTCGTGTTCACCGGCTTTGATGTTGGTATAACCCCAAGTACAAGCTTCTTCATCACCTTCAACGTCGCCTATACCATAAGTACCGCAACCGTTAAGGCAAAGTCTCTGGTGCTTGTCAGTTGTTGCATTGTATTTATAGTCGCCAGCATAGTCGTGACCTGTTGCATCTGCACCGGGAATCTTATACTGGTGATCGCAATCCTGACAAGTAAAGGTTGTGTAACCTGCATCGAGACAAGTTTCCTTTGTAGCTTCGCCAGCGTCATAGTTACAGTCTTCTGTCTCTACCTTATCACAAATTTCACACTTGCGTGTATGTGATGCCTTAGCTTCGTCAGTTGCGCCTGCAACAGTTGTCCAACCTGTGAAGTTGTGATCCTGTGTAAATACATAACTACATTCTTCGCAAGTCTTGCTGTGCTCTTTTGCACCTGTTGTATCCCAATCGCCATATACGCAAGCTGTTGAATCTTCTTTCACCTTGTTGTAACCATATGTGCCACAACCATTAGCGCAAAGATATGAGTGTGTACCGTCGTTGTTGTCTCTTACTGTTTTTGAAGTATAATCGTGACCTGTTGCTGAGTCAGCCTTTGTCCAGGTTTCATCTGCAATACCTTCTGAAGAAGCCTTACAGAGCTTACATTTTTTATAATAGATTGCATCGTTTTCGCAATCAGCAGCTTCTTTTATGAAGTCACCTTTATCTTCCCATTCGTGAGGAAGCTTTGAATCTTCATCAGTCCAGGTTTCTGAACCCTGCTTACCGCACTTACAAGTATAGTAGTAAGTTGCATCCGTGTAGCAATCAGCAACTACATACTGATAAGTTGTTGTCTTCTGATCATATACATGAACAAGTTCCTGATCACAGATGTCGCAGATACAATCATCATCTGCATCTGTGCAAGCTACTGATTTTGTATGCTCGGGATTATAGTCACATTTAACTGTATGAGTTGCATTATCACCGTTAGGTGTACCCTCTGTTTCGATGTATTTATGAACGTTGGGAGCAAGTTCACCTTCCTTTGTGCTTATTGCATTACAATTACATCTGAGATTGATTGTTCCGGGAGTTGTACAAGTAGCACCTACAGTACTTGCCTCATACCAAGCATGATCAACATAACCTTGTTGGCCACAGAAGTTAGCACAGTTTGCTAAATGTTTACCGTCTTTAGCAGAACCTCTTACAACTGAGCCGTTTTCAAAATCATGACCTGTTGCCCACCACTCGGGATGATCTTCCTTTACTCCGTCATAAACAACTCTGTCGAAGTTATAACCACAATCTCCGCACTTCTTATCAACTTTAGCATTTTGTGTGCAAGAAGGAGTTCCGGGATTAGAGTATGTAATATTTGTGTGTGCCTTATCTGTGTAAGAAGGTGTAACTGTTACGTCACTTGTTACATTTGTATAATTGCCCACCCATTCTTTAAAGGTATACGAAGCAGTTTCATCTGCGTCCTTAAAGGGTGTACCTGTAGGAGTTGATGCAGATTCGCCTTCATTTACAACCTGTGTAGCATATACAGTTCCGTCAGGTTTAAGGAATGTTACTGTCCAAACCTTAGTCCATGCTGCATAAATTACATCGCTTGCAGAAAGACCTGCAACAGATGTGATTTTTGTACCGTCAGCTTTTTCCCAACCATTGAAGATATAGCCTTCTCTTGTGGGATAATATGTGAGCTGCTTTGTATCACCGTATTTGAAAGTTTCACGAACTTTAGTATAGTCTTTTGCATACTCATATGCTGATTCCTCATAAACAGCAATGTTGTAAATCTTCATCTTAGCACCAACGTCTGCTTCCTTAGCACCAAAACGAATGTGAATTGCATCACAACCGGCCGGAACTTCAATTATTCCGTAACCATTACTAATTTCAACATTTGAGTCATAGTCGTTATAAGTTGAGTTTGTATCAAAAGCAAGAACATATGGCTTTGCATTACCTGTTGCTTCATAGTCATAACAAACAACAAATTTTCTGCTTTCATTAATAGGTTCAAACTTAATTACATATAAACCTGTACCACTGTGAGCTGTATAACAATAATTGGGACTTGACGAAGTCTGTGTTATGGTTACAGAACCTTCTTGAATATCACAGTCAAGTGTACCACCAGAGCACTTGGTTGAAACTGAGTTGTATGCCCAATCTGAAAATGAGAAAAGGTTATCATAACCGATATCAAGTGTCTTAGCAGTCCAAGATGAATAAAGTTCTATGTTAGAAGTAACATTAGTTGTAGCAAATGCTGTGCCGTCTGCTTTATTCCAACCGTTAAAAATAAATGCTTCTCTTGAAGGAACAACAAGCTCTGATACATTAAGTGTTGCATTATAATCAACAACTTTTCTGTAAGGACGAACATCCCAGTTTTCAAGGCCGATTTCAGCTGCACGGTCTGCATAATAAACAGCAATTTTTGAGAATGTTACTGTTGAAGCAATTTTTTTGTTATTGTTATCAAAACGGATTTCAGCCTGTTTTGCACTTGCAGGAACAGTAAATGTAGCCTTATATGTACCGTTAGCCCCAAAAGTCTGACTATTGTGAGTGGCAGTACCGTCACTATTAGTAACAGTATTTCCGTTTGCATCATACCAGAACAGGAATACTTCTGAGTCAACCAATGCAGAAGTGGCTTTTGCTGTATATTCAACTGTTATCTGCTTACCGGGAGTAACAGCCATTGAATACATATTTGAAGTATGGGGCTGAGATACAGCTGTTGTATATTCCTCTAAGGTGTTGTGTGAATATAAGTCAAATGAGCCTGCAGCCACATCATGATTTACTATATACGCGTCGCCAACTCTTGATGAATCAGAATAATACCACTCTGTGAAGTTGAACATATTTTCATATGTAATTTCAACCTTTCTTACTTCGAGAGCAGTAATTTTTTCACGAATTGCGGTGTTTGCATTGGTAATATCATCTTGTGACACTGCACGTGTTTTAAGTGTAGCTTTATTTGCATCATAAGCTGCCTTAAGTGCATTATATGAGCGAGGAGTATATCTTGCTTTGAGATTGTTTAAGATGTTTTCTGCCTCGGTTACAGTTGCACCAAGAGTAGACTTATCATAGATAGTAACATCGAAGGCAATTTCTTTCCAAGTGCCTTCATAGCAGTCTGTTGTCCAGTTGCTGCTGCCATTGTCAGTGGTATATTTATCATCAGTGGGCTTCCAACCGCTATCCCAATGCTGCCAACCACCGAAGCTGTTCGGTTTTGCTCCTGATGTTGAATAATGACCTGTACCGGGACCCTTTGGAGTACCTTTCATAAATACATAAGCCCAACGATTTGTAGCATTAGCATTTGGGTTTCTGTAAATAACTGTACTTGCACCATCCCAATTGTCAAGACCAACATAGAGGTCATGAGATGTGTTACTCATACTTGAACCTTGTGTACCCTGACCATCAGGAAGAGTAGGATCAATATCATAATTGTTAAACATATTGGTCATAGTGTAGTGATTTGCCGGCAAAGATGAACTTGTAAGTCTCCAACCACCAAAAATATAACCGTTGTTAACAATACGATAGTCAGTATCATTACCATAACGCCAATCAAGCTTATAATAGTAACCTGCTGACTCAAGTGTTTCAGATTTATCAAGATAGATGTGCTTTGGCCACTTTACAGTTGTAAACGATGTACCTGAATTCCATGTTGCATAATAAACATCATTACCATCCCATTTAGGTGTGCCGTATTTATCGGATGTACCATAACCGCCGGTAGGCGCATACGCATCAGCCTGAGTAGGCGCAACAAAAACCCAACAGCTCATAAGCATAAGAACTGTTAAAATTAATGATAAAGATTTCTTGAAGTAATTCTTTTTCATTTTGTATTTCCCCCTTGAATAAGAAGTATTTGGCAATTTATGTTTTGCCATATTTTTAATAATGTCGAAAGGTAAAATCAAAACAAATTCCGAACACAACTGACCTCCTTGTGTTTTGGTCGAAAAAATCTGAGTTCACACTTTCACGGTAAAAGGGTATACTATACCCCTATAATTACACATACTCATTATAGAATATCGAAAAAAATAAATCAATAGAGATTTGAAAAAACTGTTAAGAAACCAAGTAAAAATTATGACGGAAAATTTGTGCAAGTTGACAAGAGAGTCAATATGCAATTAGCAATGCGGTCGCGGGTTTACAATCTGCTGTAAGTCAGTATCACTCCGCAAAGAAAGATTTATCAAAACAGTAAATGAGTAGATTATAAAAAGACTGAATATTTATGGCTGGCGATAGATTTGGTGGCACCTTTGATGCTATTATAATGCGGAGCAGCGACCCTTATTGCTCATTGCTAATTTCTAATTGCTAATTATAAAAGGAATACTCAGTATACCTTTTTCATATAATTTTCTGAGGTGGGAATTATATGAAAAGCGACAACCACAACCGAGCCGTTATTTTGGGTGAATATATCGCAGCAACCGGTGCAACCGTAAGAGAATGCGCCAAAGAATACAGCATAAGCAAATCGACGGTACATAGCGATGTGACCAAGCACCTTGGCAGGATTGACAGAGATTTATATGAAAAAGTACGGTGCGTACTGGACAGAAACAAAACCGAAAGGCATCTGCGAGGCGGTGAAGCGACCAAAAGAAAATATAAGCAAAATTAAAAGGGAGTCCGTCGACTCCCTCTTTTCATTATACATTATATATAGTGTATCGTCCTCGCCGGACGGGCGTTGCTTTTGCTGGCGCCCAAAAGCAACCAAAACGCACTGATTATTTCAGTGTGACGATTGTTACACCGTTTTCGCCCTCGCCATAAACACCAAGGCGGAATGATTTGACAAATCTGCTTTTTCTCAGGTGCTCCTGCAAACCTTTTCTGAGCACGCCCGTACCCTTGCCGTGGATTACAGTCAGCTCACCCAGACCAAGTCGCAGGCACTGGTCGATATATCTGTCAACCTCCATAATGCCCTCTTCCACATTCATACCTCTCAGGTCACAGCGGGTGTTTGCATCGCTGCCCGGTGAGAAGTGGTGCTCGTGTCTGTTTGGCACACTTCTGGACTTAGGCTGATTCTTTTTGCTCTTTTCTACAAGACGCAGATTACTCTCTTTGGTACGAAGCTTCATAATGCCTGCCATAACCTCGTACTCACCTTTTCTGTCTTTGAGCGCAGTTATGGTTGCAGTCTTGCCGATATCGCAAAGAAGCACTTCGTCTCCAACCTTAAGAGGTCTCGGTAACACATAATTTTCATCCTGCAAAGCCGATGCCACAACGGGATTTGTTATCTCGTCAAACTCGGCATAGCCTTTTCTCATAAGCTGTTTTGCACGTCTTGCCATTTCGGCTTTGTCTTTTGCGCTTTCGCTTTCTTTTTTCAGCTTTTCAAGCTCAGCTGTCAGAGCTGCCGCTGAACGTTTAGCCTGTTCGACTATTCTCATAGCCTGGGTCTGAGCTTTCTGCATTTCTTCTTCGCGGAGTCGCTCAATTTCATCTTTGTATTTCTTAGCTTCTCTCTTTTCTTTTTCAGCCTGAGCTGTAAGGGCTTCTGCCTTTGCGGTCTGTTCTTCAAACTGCTGACGGCTGCTTTCGAGAGATTCAATAACTCTTTCAAAGTGAGCACTGTCGCTTGAAACAAGTCCCTGCGCTCTGTCTATGATTTCCTGATTCATACCAAGTCGCAGTGAAATTGCAAAAGCATTTGAGCGACCGGGGGTACCGATAAGAAGTCTGTAAGTTGGTTTCAGCGATGCCACATCAAACTCACAAGAGCCGTTTTCTATTCTCGGAGTTTCAAGTGCATAAGCTTTCAGCTCTGCGTAATGGGTAGTCGCTGCAATTCTTGCACCCTTGCGGTGTATTTCTTCAAGTATAGCAATAGCAAGTGCCGCACCCTCAATGGGGTCAGTACCTGCACCAAGCTCATCGATAAGCACAAGGCTCTTATCGTCAGCCTTTTCTATTATATTAATAATGTTTACCATATGAGACGAGAAAGTAGAAAGACTCTGCTCAATGCTCTGCTCGTCGCCTATGTCAGCCAGCACATTATCAAAAACCGAAATCTCACTTCTGTCACTGACAGGAAGCATCAGACCGCACATTGCCATAAGCGAAAGCAGACCGAGAGTTTTAATTGATACTGTCTTACCGCCTGTGTTGGGACCCGTAATTACAAGAGTATCAAAGTCTTTGCCGAGCATTATATCTGTGGCAACAACCTTCTTGGGGTCAATAAGGGGATGTCTCGCCTTTCTGAGGTTGATTATGCCCTCATCGTTGAGCTCGGGCACACTTGCTTTCATCTCATATCCGGGCTTAGCCTTTGCAAAAATCACATTGAGCTCAACTGCACATTCATAAGAGGATTTTATGCCCTCATAAAATCCGCCTGCTTCCATTGAAAGCTCATAAAGGATTCTTTCAATTTCGTCGCGTTCTTTACCCTGAAGCACTTTAATTTCGTTGTTAGCTTCAACAACGGCTGCAGGTTCAATAAACACCGTTGCACCGCTTGAAGATATATCGTGTACGAGACCGCCGATTTCACTTTTATGCTCAATCTTAACGGGTACCACATATCTGCCGCCGCGCATTGTTACAATACTGTCGCGCAAAAACTTCTGATAGTGCTGTGACTTTGTCATTTTGTCAAGGTGGTCTCTTACTTTTGAAGAAGCCGCTCTGATTTTTCTTCTTATGCTATACAGCTCGGGTGAAGCATTGTCACTCATTTCTTCTTCGCTGATAATTGCAGATGTGATTCTGTCTTCCAAAAATTTATTAGGACTCAGAGAATAAAACAAACTGTCAATGTTTGTAACAACTCCGCTGTTATTCTCTTTCCACTGTGAAAGCGAGCGGATAACTCTCAGCACTTCTGCTATATCAAGAAGCTCTCTCATATTGAGTACCGAGCCTGCGTTTGCACGGGACAGAGCATTGTTAACATTTTTAAGACCGCCAAAAGAAGGTGCACCGAACTTTGCCATAAGCATATGTGCATCTGATGTCTGATTCAGCAACACTCTTACAAGATTGATGTTGCTTTCAGGCTGTAAGTTTTCCGCTTGCTCTCTTGCATCGGCACAGCTTGTAAACTCGCCTAATCGGCAGAGTACCTTTGGAAGCTCTAAAGCCACATAATGCTTATTCATCTTTTAAACTCCTTCTTTTAATCATCTGCCATTGTCTTATAAAAGGCAAGGGTCTTATATTTTCTTGAGGTTATATTTATCAGATATCTTTCTGTTACCTGAGATAATGCTTCGAGCGCTTCATCAGGCAACTTGAAATTAAAAATCTTATCACTGTCGCTAAGGCAGATATGTCTCATTGCAGAAACGGTACTGATGCTGAGTCTTGTAAGCTTCTGAGCACCCTTGCACAAATCGCAATAAAGCTCACCGGTAAAGCTCGAAAAATACATCACTTCACTTTCATAGGCTCCGCAATTCTGACAGTAAGCAATCTCGGGCATATAACCTGCGATGCTGAGCATACGAAGCTCAATAACAGATTTGATGATTTTTCTGTTTCGTCTGCCTTTGGATAAAAGATAAAGACTGTTGAGTATGAGAGAAAGAAACTCTGACGAGTCTTCCTCTCGTGGTGAAAGTTCATATGTAAGCTCGGCAAAATATTGTGCCAAGCTGAGATTTGTTATGTCATCTCTCAAAGAAAAGAAAACCTCTTTAGCTATCGCTTCTTTTATAATGTATACACCCTTTTGTGTTTTTGTAATATAAAAATCAGAATAGCACAGAAGTCCCGTTGATGAAACATTTTTGTTTTTAGGATTTCTTGCACCGTTGACAAAAGCTTTGATAACACCGTTGGAGCGTGTGAGCACTGTGACAAGTCTGTCTTGTTCGCCTGTCATTGTCTCTCTGAGTATAATACCGTCGGTTTTAATATTCATACTCTGCTCCTTTCATTTAAACTTCAGTCTCTGTTATGGGGCAAGTCTCCTAAAAATTCTTCTGCAATTTCCGCTTGTTCTTCCCAAGACATATCGTTTTCATAGGTGTTTTGTGCCGCCTTGGTATATTTCAGATAATCGCTGACACATCCTGTCTTCATAAACACATCCCACAGTTCTTTCTTATTCATACTTTCACCTCACACAAAAGATAACCGCAAAGTGCCGCCAAATAAACAGCTCCTTACTAATATACTCATATCCTTTGCAGAAAATGGGGAAAGTAAACGAGAAAAAATCGGTTCTATGTTATTTACAAAATTACTTATGAAAATTTGTGCAGGTTTGAATGTATATTATCAATCAAGTCCGAAATTATGAATAAGACCCTCTCTGTTACGCCAGTCGTCTTTAACCTTGACCCAACACTGAAGATTTATCTGACAGCCAAAGAATTTTTCCATATCCTGACGGGCATAGGTTGATATTCTTTTAAGGG
Organism: Acutalibacteraceae bacterium; assembly: GCA_045660525.1. Taxonomy (GTDB): domain Bacteria; phylum Bacillota; class Clostridia; order Oscillospirales; family Acutalibacteraceae; genus UBA6857. Next base: position 15,893 of record JAZRDY010000056.1, read on the forward strand.
TTGCACCCTTTTTGCCGATGATAATACCCTTGTGGCTTTCTCTTTCACAATAGATTGTTGTTTCAATATCAATAAGGTCTTTGTCGCTGCGTTCTCTCATCTTTTCAACTGCAACCGCAACGCCATGGGGAATCTCTTTATCGAGAAGTCTGAGCATTTTTTCTCTGACGATTTCCGATACGATAACTCTTTCAGGCTGATCTGTGAGAGTGTCTTCAGGGAAAAAGTGTTCTGACGGCTGTGCGAGTTTGATGAGTTCGTCTGTCAGTGCATCAAGGCCGTCATTTTTAACAGCTGATACAGGCACAATAGCCTCGAAATCATAAAGCTGAGTCATATCCATAATGCGCTTCATAAGCACCGTCTTGTCTTCAAGTGTATCGATTTTGTTTATAGCAAGAACAACGGGCATTTTCTGCTGTTTGAACTTCTCAATAAGCTCAAGCTCTGTCTCGCGAAGCTCACCCTCGCTTTCAATAACAAACAGACAAAGGTCAACACCTGAAATGCTGTCTGAAACAGCCTTGACCATTTTTTCGCCGAGCTTGGTTTTAGGCTTGTGGAAGCCCGGTGTATCTGTGAAAACAAGCTGAGTCTCTTCTATAGTGAGAACACCCATAATTCTTGTTCTTGTAGTCTGAGGCTTGTCGGAAACAATTGCTATTTTCTGACCGAGTAGCTTGTTGAGTATTGATGATTTACCTACATTAGGTCTGCCTACTATGGCAATAAAGGCTGTCTTACTTTCTCTCATATGATTACCTCTTTACACGGCTCAGTATTCGCCGTTCTCATTATATAATATAAAGCTTTCAAAACCGATTTTTTTAATCGCTCTGAGATATGATGATGAATACTCACTCATATCTATTATGGGTATTACTGTCTTACCCGAAAACCTTCCTGCTACGGCAGTGTACATAGACAACACCGAAACATAGTCAGCCTTTTTATCAACAGCAACACCTAAAGGTCTCTCTGATGTATCAACAGCAACACCGTAATAAGCAGCGGTGCTGAGAGTGCCGTAATATATATTTTCATTGCCCTGAGAAGCATCTGTTGCGGACTGGGAAACAATTACAAGAGCATCCTCGGGAAGTGAGCTTTTAATTTTTGACAAAGTACTTACAAGGGTGCTGTTTCTCTGATTGGTGTTCTTTTCACCGGGATATGTTGCAGAGGCTGTATTTTCTCCGCCCGGGAACTGCAAATCTTCAAGAATAAACACACCAACGCCGAAATTACTGATTTCCTTTGCCACTGCAGCAAGATAGTTTCTCACACTTTTTGAATAGGGATTAAGCCATGACTTGCCGCCGTTTTCATCTTTGCCGTCAAGCCAATTGACTTCAGTATCCATATATTTCACAGCCGTATCTCCGTCGGCATTTGCAAGTCTGCTGTCGCTGAAGCAAAAAATTCTGGCAATAACCGATATATCAGCATCACTGAAAAGACCTATAGCCTGACGCACCGTATCATTATCATAAAGCGCAGCCGAAGCGATAATGGCATTTTCCTGCATAGAACTGTAACAAAGTCTGCCCTCAGCAGTTTTAAAATCTATAACAACACTGTTGCCGTTTTTCTTTTTTATCTCTTTGATAAAATTTTTGATATAATCCTCATCACCGAGCTTTTCATAAGGCATATACAGTGCCTTAACACCTTGTGAAAGTATATTTTCACTAAGGTTTATTTCCTGCACAGCTTCCTGCTGATTATCGATAGGTGCATAAGAAATATTTATAGCCAGTCTCACAGCAAAAAAAGAGACAAAAGCTACGGCAAAAAACACAGCACAGCACACTGCCGCTTTTTTGATAGTTTTAGATGTAATCTTTCTGCCGGTCTTTTCCACCTCTATATATTTAGGGTATTCCTGAGTAAAAGTATAATAGCTCTTTCTTACCCGAAGCTTATCTTTTTTTCGGAATATCTTTTCATATTTCTTTGACATATACAGTATCTCCTGCTCGGTGGTAAAATTTATGCATTGATTAATAACCTTTAGTGGGTGTATTATTGTTTCATAGGATTTATAAAGGAGTATAACTAAAGTGAAAATATCTTGCGTTTCTGAAACCATAACTGTCATAGAGCTTTCGAAAGAAGATATGACCAAATATGATTTCAACTTTGAAAAGAGTGACTGTTCAAGTCCTCACACAAGAAAAGTTCTCTGGTCGATAATAGATGAAGCTTCGCGTCTTACGGGCAAAAATGTAGAAATCAACCAGGGACTCGAAATAGATTTTTTGCCGGATATCAAAGGCGGTTGCCTGTTGATAATTTCTCAGGGTTCGCCTAAGGCTACCCGTCTGTTTTCAGATAAGGATATGGGGATATATGAAAGTCGGGACATAAACTGTTTTCTGGACTTTGCCAAAGGAGCAAAGAGCTGCAGCAAAACGGCAGAGTCCTCTTTTTATTATCTGGACGGTGTTTACCGTCTGATTTTAGAAAGCTCATACCCGGGGCTTCACGCCCTGGCAAAAGAGTTTTCTCTGACTCCCCTTGACTTTCTGACCTATTCCGACAAAACCTATGAGGCATTCAACTGCCTTATAGAATCAAAGGCATTAGAAGTACTTGGAGGCCTTGCTTCTGAGAAGTGAGATAGTCTCTTTGGGGTCTTCGCTGCCGAAAATTGCTGATCCTGCAACGAGTACATTGGCACCGGCTTCGGCAACAGTTTCAACAGTTGAAAGAGAAATACCGCCATCGACCTGAATATCAAGGTCGATGTTTCTCTTTTTACACTCTTCTCTGAGAGCTACGATTTTGGGCATCATATCACCCATAAAGCTCTGACCGCCGAAACCGGGTTCAACTGTCATAACAAGCACCATACCAAGCTTATCAAGATAGGGATAAACTGTTTCGATAGCAGTGCCGGGCTTAACTGCAAGAGCTGCAACCTTGCCTGACTCTCTGATAAGATCGATAGTTTCTTCTATGGGTGAATCTGACTCAACGTGGAAACAGATTACATCTGCACCTGCACTGATAAAGTCAGGGATATATTTTTTAGGGTCGCTTATCATAAGATGCACATCGAATGTGAGATCTGAGCATTTTCTCAGGCACTTTACAAGAGGTGCACCTAAAGTGATATTGGGCACAAAGTGGCCGTCCATAACGTCGATGTGAAGCCAATCAGCTCCGCAACGTTTCATATTTTCAAATTCCTCACCCATTTTTGAATAGTCGCAGGAAAGTATTGACGGTGAAATTTTAATCATAATATAAACCTCCGTTTTCAATTCGTATCATTATAGCATTTTTATAAGTAAAAATCAATTTATTATATAACTATCAGCCTAAAATTTTAAGATAGCTTTCCATATCAAACTCATCAAGTCCGCTGTCTTTTTTCAGATAAAGAGGATGATGGGGATGCCCCTTTTTAGAGATAGCCCCCGATGAGTACCAACGGGCTGAGTGCTTATAAGAAATATCAACCATCTCGCGAAGACAACCTTTGAGATAAGGGCGCATTTCTACAATAGTACCCCACGCCGCCCAGACAGAAGGCTTTTCTTCTTTATAAAGCGAAAGGATATAGTCAAAAGCTTTCATATTCTCTCTGTGTAAATTTTCATTAAGCTCATCGTCCATATCGTCAGGTTTGGTAGCTCGCTGAGCATAGACGTTGAACATAATAAAGCTGTCGTACCCGTTACCGAGGGCAATTCGTTCAACAGATTTGAGAGTATTATCCAAATCATTCGGCGCTGCAGTTGAGGGATTTATGCCGATGCAGATAAGAGGATTATCCCCTTTTGTGCCGAGAATGTAACGGTATTCGTTGTAGTCGTTGGGCACATAGAGCCACTCCTGCACATTATATCGGATATGGTCCTGCTTTTCGCTTTTTTCAAGAGCTGTATAAAACTCCTCTATTTCCACAAGCTGTGATTTTGTTGAGGGAATATGCATAATTTTGTCTTCCTTTGATTTATTATCTATCTTATAATTATAACATTACGAATAGTAATTATAATTACTATTTAGAAATTAAACATCTAAAAGAAAACAGACCTCCGCAGGTCTGTTGTTCTATTAAGACTATATTGGTTTCTATCAGTTCACACAGCTCAACCATTCTGTCTTTTTTCCATTTTTTTCCAATTCACAAAGCCGTAAATATCATTGGCAAGGAAGGTTACGAAACACATAATGACTGAAATATATGATATATCCTTCATAGCCGCAAGAGTCCATAGCACAATAAGCACTATGTCATTTGCCGCATACCATAAGGCGTAATAGGGATTTCTTCTGAAAGTCAGATATGCTGCCCCGAAGCTTGTAGCAACTGAAACGGTACTCGGAATAAGATTTGCCGTATTGAAAAACTTGAGTACAAAATAGAAAATCACAGTTACCGCCAAAGTCAAAGCAACCATAAATATATGCTCTTTATCTTTAAGCTTGTTAACCTTAACTTCCGCCTTATTGCCCTTATACGGATTTCTGAGCCACGAGACAAGAGAAAAAACTGCCATAGGCAACGTCATACAAGCATAGGTAAGCATTTCGCCGTAATAAGAAAAAGTATAGGAAATATACGCATACATACAGCAGAAAATAATCATCAGCACCTGACATACGGGATTACCCTTAGCACACAAAATAAGCGCAGTTACACCTATAAGTGATGCAACAAAACCAAGAACGCCCTCATCGCCCGATATGATAAAGGAGCCGACTGTCATCAGCACAGAGAAAACCCATAGTATAATTTCAGCTTTGGTAAAATAGTTCAATAGCTTTTTCATTTTTCCTCCAAAAAAGCATCCGAATACACATCTTCTAAGACCTAACGATGTGTAAACGAATGCTTTAATTTCCAATCAAAGATTCACTACCCGGTGGCAGTATATTAACTTTATCCTTGTGATTATATCACACTTTCAATTAATTGTCTACCCTAAAAGGCAATCTTAAAAGCACAAGCTTATATTATTTTTCTGCCTGCAACAAATTTACCGCAAACACCTGAAAGGTCAACTGCGAGATATGCAGCTCTTTCAAGTCTTTGAATAATATTCAACTGCTGAGGATGGGGTGCACAGCTGTCATCGAGCACAACAGCATCAAACTCGTAACCCTCTTCAAAAGAACCTACCTTGCCGAAAAATTCACCGCCGCCTTTGGTAGCCATATAGAAAGCTTCTTCAAAGGTGATAGGCTTAAGTGCCTGATTCACAAGTCTCCAGCGAAGCTTCGACACCTGAATAGTATCGGTAATGGTGCGGAAAAGAGACTCAGTCTGTCCCCCCGCAACATCACTGCCAAGACCGACTTTCAGACCTCTTTCAAGATATGTTCTTATAGGCGCTATGCCTGAAGCTACATTCATATTTGATGCGGGGCAATGACATACGAAAACGCCGTTATTTTTCATAAGCTCAATTTCTTTATCGGTTGACCATACACAGTGGGACATTACTGTCTTGACCTCTTTGTCATTTTCATAATCTCTGCCGAAAAGACCGTATTCATCATATACATCGCCATAAAATTCATTGTTGGGACGAAGCTGATGTACAAACTCGATTTCACTGAGATTTTCAGAGACATGAGACTGCACGGGTACACCATATTTTTTCTGAATCTCGCCAAGCTTACCCATAAGCTCATCAGTGCAACTGGGAACAAATCTGGGCGTTATAATCGGCTTAGTGTTAGTAAAGCGCGCTCTTGATTCTTCAATCCATCTTGATGTTTCCTCGGCGGAGTACTCAGCACTTTTTTCGCGGATAATATCAGGTGCTTCTCTGTCCATATTAACCTTACCCACATATGTAATCATACCGGTTTCTTCCATATGCTCCATAAGTATCTCTGTGCCTATGCGATGACAGGTAGCGAAAATGCAGGCTCTTGTTGTTGCGCTTTTTTTCATCTGCTGAGCAAAAATCGAATAAGCCTTTTGCGCATAATCCTCTGAGGCATATTTTGATTCCTCGGGGAAAGCATATTTTTCCAACCAATCAAGAAGCTCAAGATCCATTCCGAGGCCTCTGTAAGAATACTGTGATGCGTGAATATGCAAATCCACAAGACCGGGAACAATTAACTTATCACCATAATCTATTAAAGGAAGATTCTGATATTCTTCCGGCAGACAAACAAAAGCGCCGCAGGATTTACCGTCTTTGCAAACTACATATGCATTTTCTATGGTAACAAGCTCAGCGGGCGTTACACTGTAACAGATATTTCCCTTTAAAACAAAATCTTTCATAAATATCCCTCTCTCTAAAGTTCATACCACACCATATTATAAAAAAGTCCGTTGTTTGTCAAGAATGCGCAAATAAAAAGCCGGTTGCGGTTAACTGCACTTTTGCAAACAACACATCAGTCTCTTACAATGGCTGCATATAGCAAAAACCGCTTTCTTTTCAGAATTCGGGTAAAATTAAGTTATAAATCTGATATGATTTTTCTATTTGTTTACCCTGCTTGATTTTGATTATTACAGCATATTTTCCGACAATTTGCAAGGTTGTCGGATTTTTATTTTTAGCACTACAATTTATTGAACTTTAATATGCCATTATGCTATAATAACCTTGGTGATATTATGATAACATTCAAATGGAACGACTTCGATTTTACACTTGTCCATTTCGGCAAAGGTATCTTTAATGAAGATATGGCAGGACACAGCCATGCAAAAAATATATATGAGCTTCATTACATAATAGACGGCAAAGGTACACTTACAACTGACACAAAGACATATAATCTTTCAAAAGGTGACTTTTTTGTCACAGGACCTAATGTTTACCATCAGCAGTCAACAGATAACAAAGAGCCTTTGACAGAGATTTATCTTTATCTTCAGGCGTCGGAAAAGAAAAATGTCGGAGCTTTAGCATCTTCATTTCTCTCAACACATTTTTATTTTATGAAAGCACCCGACCTTGAAATTCTGTTTACAGAGACAATAGAGGAATGGGGAAATAAAAGCTTCGGATATAAAAGTGTTATCGGTGCAATGATGGAAATTCTCCTTACAAAAATTACAAGACTTTATGTACCTGAATTTACTGATTTGCCTGACAATGACGATACACTCAACGACCGACGTTTTCTTATAATTGAGCACGCTTTTATCACTAATCCCGATATAACTCTTGCCGAACTTTCAGAACATATAGGTCTGTGTGAAAGACAGACTCAAAGACTCCTTATGAAATATTACGGCAAAACCTTCCGTGAGAAAAAGAAAGAATCAAGAAAATAGCACATACAAACACGACGTGTTTCTTTGAAATGTGTCGTGCTTTTCTCTTTTTTATTTGTGATATTATAGTAACCAGAAAAATAAAAGGAGGAATTCTATGAGCTTTTTTATTAAAGTAAGAAACACATTTGCAATTCTGATTTGCATCATAACAGGCGGTAATTTCTTTGCCGGTGTGCTAAATTTTATAAGAGCAGGAGATGTATCTATGATTAACAACGACCACGCAAAAGCCTTTGCCACAGAGTATACCGAGCTTGTACCTTACGCAAGAGAACACGAGGATACAATCAGCTGGTTTGACGGTATGGTTACAGGTAATGGTGAAAACGGTGCTGTAATTGCAGGTTCACCCTACAGCGACAGTATTACCTATAATAACATCAACTTACTTATGCCATCAAATGATCCCCGTTACAGCCCCGATGAGCTTCTTTCACAGCTTGACGATGCAAGACAGAATGTTATGAACGGCAATTCAGCTTGGGATTGCGACGGAAGACAGTCAACATATTTTTATGCTTATCACCCCTCTCACGTGCTGAGAATGGAGAGCACAAAGCTACCCTATTACGACTACATCCGCTGGACCGATTATGAAACTGCTGAAGTTGGCGTCAAGTACACCGACATTCTCGGCAAGTGGGTAAGAACTACTTTCTCTTCAAGAGAAGACAATGTTACAATCACAAAAATCACCAAATCAAGTCTTGGTGCAAAAATCAATATGACCCTTTCACTTCAGGACTGTTGGTCACTTCGTGGCTTCGGCAACGGCGACGAAAAGAATATGAGATATAAAAAGCTTGTTGACGACGATGCTACATACATCTCACTTATCGCTCACTATCCCGATTATGAAAACAGCGAGCTCAAAGACGGTGGTTGGTGTGGCCTTACAAAGGTAATCGCTGTTGGCGGCACCAAAGAAAGAGTTGTCCTCGACTCAACCAACGACAGCGAAAATGTATCAACAGAACAGAATGCAGCTATTAAAATTACAGATGCAAGCGAGGTTTACCTTATTACAAAAACCGACCGCACTTATGATATGGGCAAGTTTGAGGATTTCAAAGATGCAGATAGCTATGCTCTTTTAGATGAGCTCAATGCTTATACCACAGCGGTTGGGGTGTATTCTGTACTGACACAACAATCGGCACTATCGGCATAATCGATGAAATGCTCCTTTACTCAAACGACGGCGTAATCGAGGCACTCCCCGCACTTCCCGATGAATGGAGCGAGGGTAGCATCGAGGGTCTTCGTGCAAGAACAAATGCAGAGGTTGACATCGAGTGGG
>JAZRDY010000057.1:0-20375 GCA_045660525.1 Acutalibacteraceae bacterium
ACCAGGTCACCGACATATTTTTCGTTCCTCAATATTCTTAGAATAACAGTATTTGACCAACCATTTGAATATCTGAATGTAGGAATACCTTCTTCTTCTAAACGACGAGCTATACGATGTGTTCCGTCTCCTGCGGCAAACCACTCATATATTTTTCTGATAACCTCAGCTTCTTCTTCGATTATCTCATATGTTTCTTCTTTCTTTTCGTTTTTATGTATTCGATAACCAAACATTTCTCTTCTGCCAAAAGTAACTCCTTTTTTCATCTGAACTCGTTGTCCGAATTTTACTCTGTCAGAAATGTTATAGCTTTCATCTTCTGCAGCAGAACTAATAGCAGCCAAATTTCTGCAGCCTTGTTCATTACCTGTGTATATTCTGTTGTTAATAAAATATATGCCTATGTTATGGTCTTTAAGTTCATAAGCTATATTCAGAGTATCCTTTGCATTTCTTGAAAATCTTGATACTTCCTTTGTAAGTATAAGATTAGCTTCTCCAGCTTTAGCAAGTCTAATCATCTCATTGAAACCATCTCTACGATTTAACGATGTTCCGCTAATGCCTTCATCGGAGAATAATCTAAATGATTTCCAATTATCATGTCCTTCTCTCACCATATCAAAAAAATCTTGCTGAGATGCCAAACTGTTTCGCTGGTCAGTTTTGTCAGTACTTACTCTGCAATAGGCAAAAACCTTATACTCTTTTTCGGTATCTTCTAAAACATCTATCTCTTTTCTGGGAAGAAAATATTTAGACTGAAAGTACTCCATTTTCATATTGCTCCTTATTCTTTTCTATCTTAGATAAATTCTCTTCTACTGTTTGTGTTATGACATCTAACAATACTTTATTCTTCGAAATAAACAAATCAAGTTTTTCAGGGTTAGTAATCAATCGCATCACACTATCATCACCATATTGCTTACTCAGCCATACATTATATGCATTGTTAAGATATATAATAAGTGATTTTGGATCATCAGATAAAAATCCTGCAGTTACCTTTTCTTCTAAAGTTGATTTGCTACTACCAATAAAATCCTTTAATTCTTTAGTAATCTGATCCATTTGATTATGATATTCGTTAAGTAATTCTTCTCTCAATTCTTCAGCAAAAGCTTGTTTACCTTCGCCTAAAGCTTCAATAAAACTACTTGCGTTGATATAATGATTCAGCAGATTATCTATATAAACCGAATTATATCTATCAACAACGTATTGTATAAGTTTATCATCTTCTCCCTTTTTCAATACCTCTGATATGTCATCTGCAATCTCAAAACAAATTTCAGCAATTATATAACTTCTCAATTCTCCTTTGTAAAAATCTATTTGTTCCTCATAATGTTTTTTTATCATTTTATCATGTTTCATTTGTGTTTTCTCCTTTGTCTTTTTCTTTATTATATCATAACCAATTTTAAACTTCAATACCTATATCAGTCAGCAGTCCCTGAAGTTCTGCCCAGGGCATAGCAAAACGCTGACTGAGATAGCGAAGTGATGCGCCAAGCTCGCCGTCGGGTCCTCCGTACTGTGTCATAATAATTTTTGCATAGACGGGGTTGGGATTTTTTATATTGATGGGATACTGTAATATTTTTTCATATTGGAACATCAGCAATCACTCCCTGTGTTGACCCAAGGGAAAGGACTGCAAAGCCATTTTTCGCCCTGCTCCCCACCTGCTGTCAGAGGGCCGTACTGACAGATGTACTCATCAAGCATTTCAAGATACTTCTTTTTATAGGTTTCAACAAGCTCCATAGCCGTGCAGTCGCCTCTGTGAGTATCAAGATAAAGATGAAGATCCCATATTGCAAAACGCACAGCCATAAGTCTGTGCTTAAGGTTATTTTTGGTGTTAATCATCTCTGTCTCACTCCCATAAAGGGCAGATCAAGCACGGGGAAAATTGTGCCCTGACAAAGGGCTTTGTCACATTGATAGACATCGCACCACTGCTGAAAAGGAACATATGCCATCGCTACAGATATTTCTTTAGGAAACGTCTTAAGAGTGCAGCAACATTCCATATCCTGGTTATTTTCAGTGGTGCGGCATTGTGAATATGAGTTTCTCATATTATTCACCGCAAATCTCTCCTTAATTATTTTAAGCGAAGACTTATTCGCCCGATAACATTTTATGCAGATACGCCCTTTTTGGTACCGCGTCGGTCTGCAGCAAAAAAACAAAAGAGTGCAGACACGAAATTCTGCACCCTTTGACTTTAAGTTTATATAATTGTTACTGAGAGATTTTGCTCTCTGACATCTCCTGAGCATATTTTATTGCAGAAGTGATGTCTGTTTTGAAGTTATCTGCACCGATTGAAGTGTAAAGACCTGACTTCTTCATAGCCTTCATAGGCTGTTCGTTGACGTGTGAGAGAATAAGGGTAATGCCTTTCTTTTCACATCTGTCTTTGAGTGATGTCATTGAGTTCATAGCTGTGCTGTCCATAGCAGGCACACTTCTCATTCTTACAATAAGATATTCGGTGTATGATTTAAGCTCAATTCTTTCAATCTGGTCAGCTGCACCAAAGAAGAGAGGACCGCTGATTTCATAGACTCTGATATTTTTTGGTACATCCATAAGAGTATGCTTAACACTTTCGCTGTCATCTTCTACTGCCTGCTCTTTATACTTCCAGCTGATAACACTTGTCTCGTCGCTCATTCTCTTCATAAACAGCACACAAGCGAGCACCATGCCAACTTCAATAGCAACAACAAGGTCAAAAACTATTGTAAGGAAGAATGTTGCAAGAAGAACGAGGATGTCGTTTTTTGGAGCTGTTTTGATAACATTAACAAAGGTTCTCCAATGGCTCATATTGTATGCAACCATAAGAAGAATTGCCGCTATTGTAGGCATAGGAATAAGACCTGCATATGGCATAAGCACAAGAAGTACAAGAAGAAGCACTACAGCGTGGATGATGCCTGCGATGGGAGTCTTGCCGCCGTTTTTGATGTTTGCAGCAGTTCTGGCAATAGCACCTGTTGCAGGAATACCTCCAAAGAGAGCTGAAGCTACGTTACCCGCGCCCTGAGCCACAAGCTCAGTGTTTGAGCGATGCTTTGTACCTGTCATTCCGTCAGCAACAACGCAGGATAAAAGTGACTCAATAGCCGCAAGAATTGCAATTGTGAATGCATTTGGAAGTGCTGTTTTAATAGCGCTGAGGCTGAAATCGGGAAGCACAAGTTTTGGCAGTGAGCTGCTGATTGTGTAAAGGTCGCCGATAGTATCAACATTTAAAGGAAGCACCTTGACCATTACGATACCAACTAAAACAGCAACAAGGGAGCCGGGGATTTTTTCGCTGATTTTCGGCATAATGATAAGCACTGCCAGAGACACTGCACCGACAATAAATGCGTGAACATTGAAAGTATCAAAACCTGCAATAAGCGCTTCAACCTTTTCCATTGTTTCAATTGTCTCCATACCGGCAGGGTACTGAACACCGAAAAAGTCTTTGAGCTGACCTAAAACGATAGTCAGAGCTATACCTGAAGTGAAACCAGTTGTGATAGTAAAAGGTATAAACTTGATAAGTGAACCAAGCTTGAAGATACCCATAAACACGAGGATGATACCTGCAAGAATGGTTGCTGTTGCAAGACCTGACATACCCTGAGAGGCAACGATACCCGCAACGATAGTAGCAAACGCCGCTGTGGGACCTGCAATCTGCACGGGTGAGCCGCCTAAAAATGAGATTACAAAGCCTGCAACGATAGCGGTGTAGATACCCTGCTCAGGACCTACACCTGAAGCAAGAGCAAGGGCAATTGACAAGGGCAGTGCAATAATCGCAACGATAACGCCCGAAATAATGTCTTTGACAAACTGATTTTTGTTATAGCCCTTAAGAGAAGTAAAGAGCATAGGTTTGATTTTTTCCATAAAATCCACTTTCCTTCGATAGTTTTTTTAACGATATATATTATAATCTTCAAATCTGTTTTGTCTACAAATTTTGACAGATTTTTTATCTTTCTGCGTTTTGCTTATTTATTTGAAATTTGAGCACCGGGAATTGTGTAAAATTCAAAAAAATATATTCAAAATTGCTCTTTAATTGTTGAAAGTTATAATTGACATTTGTAGTTCACAGCACTATAATATAGCCGCATTAATTTTATAAAGAAGGTAATACCCATGGAAACTCTCTTAGTCATTTCAGTAGCACTCAGCGCAGGACTTTTTATGTCGAGAGTTGTTAAACCCTTGAAGCTTCCTGCAGTTACAGGTTATCTTGTAGCCGGCATACTTATCGGCCCTTACTGCCTGGGTCTTTTGGGTATCAAAGGTCTCGGCTTCACTTCAACGGCAGAAGTCAGCGCAATGAGTATCATCAACGATGTTGCCCTTGGTTTCATCGCATTCGCTATCGGTGACGAGTTCAGACTCTCACAGCTTAAGAAAACAGGTAAGCAGGCAACAGTTATCGGCATCTTTCAAGCTGTGCTGACAACAGTGCTTGTAGATGTGGTCTTAATCGGTCTGCACTTTATTCTCGGTCCTGAAAAGCTCCCCCTTTCAACTGCAATTGTGTTAGGTGCCATCGCTTCGGCAACTGCCCCTGCAGCGACTCTTATGGTTGTAAGACAGTATAAGGCAAAGGGTAAGCTCACCTCTCTGCTTCTTCCCATAGTTGCACTCGACGATGCAGTTGGTCTTATCATTTTCGCAGTATCCCTCGGTGTTGCAAAGACTCTCCACAACGGTGAATTAAGCCTTATCTCCGTTATCGTTGACCCGCTTGTTGAAATTTTCATTTCACTTATCGTCGGCGGCATAATAGGATATGTGCTTTCAATCTGTGAAAAGTTCTTCCGTTCAAATACAAAGCGTCAGGCTCTTGTTGTCACCGCTATCTTCCTTGCGGTTGCTCTGTCAAAGCTCAAATACAACATCGGCGGCGTACACGTCGGCTTTTCTCCCCTTCTTGTTTGCATGATGCTCGGCACAGTTTTCTGCAATGTCTGCGACTTCTCAGAGGATATGATGGAAAAGACCGACAAGTGGACTGCTCCCATATTCATTCTCTTCTTTGTACTCAGCGGCGCAGAGCTTGAGTTCTCGGTATTCGGCGACCTTGCAATTGTCGGCATCGGTGTAGTTTATATCATCAGCCGTTCAATCGGCAAGTATTCCGGTGCATATATCAGCGCAGGTATGGTCAAATGCGAACCTCAGATAAAGAAATATCTCGGCATAACACTTCTGCCTCAGGCAGGTGTTGCCCTCGGTATGTCAATCACGGCTATGGCTGAGCTTGGCGAAGAGGGTGTAGTTATCCGTAACATTGTTCTCTTTGGTGTGCTTATATATGAGCTCTTCGGTCCTATGATGACAAAGATGGCTCTTATGAAAGCCGGTGAAATCAGCCCCAAGGTTGACGCACCGAGAGTAGCCCCCATAAAAGAATAACAGCGCGTTTTGGTGACTTTTTGGCGCTAGCAAAAGTCACGCCGGCCCGGCGAGGGCATATAAAAAAGACCTGCAGACAATTGAGTCTCGCAGGTCTTTTTGTTTAACTTTAATTCACTTCAGCGACCGAAGATAAGCTTTTGTCTCGTCACTTATCCTATAGCTTTCAACAGCTTTCTGAATAGTCTTTCTGTGCACCCACTCGGGAAGCTTTCTTTCCTCGATATAAGGCACGGTGCTCTCATACTGCTTTGCAAGAGCCGTTGCGAAATACCAGGCTATCATCATATTGATATAGTATTCCTCACTCTTTATCTCCGCCACACGAGAGAGCTGTTCGGGACTGAAATTTTCATCGAGATAAAAACTGCAAAGGCACCCGATACCATAACGCACTGTATAAACCTTATCACTGCCCAGCCACTTATAAATATACCCGAGGAGCCTTTTGGGCTTTTTTTTCAATGTCTTTGGTCTCAGCATATCACAAGTTGCCCAGTTGTCGATATATGGCAGAAGCTTTTCGATTGCAGATACACACTCATCAAAATCTTTCATCTTATCTATAAAAAACGCGTGGAGATTATCCTCTTCGTAATATTTATGAGGTAAATCGAGCATAAAATCTTTGCAGTCTGCCGATTTATAAAGCTCACTGCAAAACTTGCGAAGAGTCGGAGTACGAACACCGATAACCTTGTTTTTATCAACTGTGGGCATTAGTTTCGAATGAAAATTCCTATACTTTTCATCTGAGAGAGAAAAGAGCTTTTCTGTGATTTCTTTATTTGTCATTTTCACTTCGCCTGTCTTTTGGTAATGCGCTGATATTTATGCACGCCCCATCTCATAACAAGGCGGCTCTTTGGTTTGGGAGTGTCAACATCTTTTAGATGTATAACCTTAGTGTCAAAATCTGTGAGATTATCTTCGTGGATAGTCACCACTCGAACACCTCTGTTATTGCCGTAGGTATAAAATGACGGTGACGGCACATTTGCAAGGCAGACACCCTGACAGTTACAGACAAAATCATTGGTGTGGTCGTGACCGAAGAAGCAGGCAACCATATTGCCTTTTTCTTTTATCACATCAAACTGACCACCGTTTATTTCAGGGGGACAAGGTCCCTCATTCATCTTGCCTGAGAGAAGTGTACCCTTTTTGAATTTATAAAATTTCCAGCCTCTGTCACCCTGACCCTTTGTATAACCTGGCAATGGTATTCTGCTTTCGTGCATCAGATCAAAAACCTCGGGCAGAATAATATGCTGAAACAGATACGACGGCAGGTTGCCGTTTTTATCGCATTCGTCTTTGTACCAGTCAAGCTGTTGCTTTTTAACATAGGCATATCCGCTTCCCTCGGCATAGGTACCCGAATCGATGAAATAAAGGCTGAAGATATCCTTTTCCCCTTTGGAATCTTTCAGGTTGATTGAGTAGTCCCTCTCTTGCATCAGGCAATTCGGGCTTTCTTTATAGCAGTCAAAGAGGAACTTTTTAGCCTCAGCTTCACTTTTTTCAGGGAAGCCCTCGTGGTCGTGGTTGCCGAAAACCACAGCAAAAGAAGTGTCACCGAGAAGTGACACTATCTTTTTAAGAGCTATTTTATTTTTTTCGTCAGTAACACCCTTATAATGCCCTGTGATGTTATCACCGAGAAGCACCACAAGGTCGGGCTTTTCGGTTTTCATAGCATAAGCTATAAATTCTTCAGTCCATACGGGCATAACTTCGGGGTTGTGCATATCTGATAAAATCAGGATTTTGAATTTTCCGTCTGTAAACTTCATTTTTTCTTGTTTTTAATAAACTTTGGTGTTACTTTATCGAGGAATTTTTCAAGGGCCTGAAACTCTTTTTCAGCCTTTTCAGCATCCTCTTCAAGTCTTTTATCCATATTGTAATAGAGGATATCACAGCCGCACTCGGGGCATTCCTGTTTGATATTGAGTATAGTGAGCTTTTTACCGCATTTCGGACACTTATCCATTATACTTCCTCCTTTACCATCTTAGCTGAAGCTTCTTCTCTTCTGCGTTGCACTTCAGTCTGAATCATAGCGAGCTTTTCGCCCTCAAGGTCGTAGAACTTATAGGGAATAAGATTGAGAAGACCGAGAACCGCAGGGATAATTGTAACAAGAGCCCACAGCCAGAACTTTGTATTGATAGGTGAAGACTCTGAAATTACCATCATTTCGCTTGCACTGTCTCTTACAAGACCCACAACGGGAATAAGAGCAGTACCAAGAGCAGTTGCAAGAGTACCTGTAAGCTTACCCATAAAGGTCAGCACCGAGAATGCCATACCCTCGTTGCGCTTGCCTGTTTTGTATTCCATATAGTCAACAGTTTCACTTATCATCTTAGTGGGAATAACAGCACAGATAGAGCCGTTGATAGCACCAAACACGCCCTGAATCATAAACAAAGGCACAACAACGCTCATCTTGTCATAGTGTCTGCAGCCGATTAAGAACACAAGAGCAGTTACCGCCGCATTCATAAGAGCCATTCTGACAACAATCTGTCTTGAAGTCCATCTCTTTTCGAGCTTTGACATAAGAGGATAGGTTATCCAGCCTGTAATGGTACCTGGTAAGCCTGCAATAAGTGAAAGGCTGTTTACACCAAGAACATTGTAGTAATAATATACACTGAATGTACCGCCGATACCGCCGAGAACTGAGATAAGGTTTGAAGCCATAATAAGCATAAGAGGCTTGTTTTTAAACATAAATGCAAAGCACTCGCTGAGCTTGGGCTCGTCGTTGACATAAACAACTCTTTCTTTTGTCTTTGTGCCTGCAAGTGAGAAAAGCCACATACCGAAGGTACCTGCAACAATACTCAGCACAAAGAATACCTGTGAAAGTGAAAGAGGAATTGTTCCGTTTCTTGAAAGGTCAAGACAAACGGTAATGATAATACCGGGGATACCGCCGATGATGCCTGAGATAAGTCTTGCTGACTTGATAACTCTTGAACGGTCGTCGGGGTTGGGTGAAATAGCTGAGGAAAGACCCCAGAAAGGAATATCACCGATGGTATAGAAAAATTCCCAGATGAAATATGTAATGCACATATAAACTATTCTTATGGGCTTTGATGCATCGTCACCCACAAAGATAGGGCCACCGAAGAAGAGAACAGTAGTGATACCTAAGAAAATCGGCACGAAAATAAGATAGGGTCTGAGCTTACCGAAACGGGTTCTTGTTCTGTCGACCACTGCACCCATAAGAGGGTCGTTGAACGCATCCCAGAATGCCATAACCGTAAGCATTGTTGATACCACAATTTCGGGCACACCGAATACACTAACAAGGAAGAATGCGCGCTGAGCAGTCATCATGTTATAGCCGATGCACTGTCCGCCGTTTGCTATACCGTAAATGAGTGTCTCTTTGACACCGACATAGCGCTTTTCTTTAGTCTGAGTTTCTGTTGTCATTGGTTTTCTCCTTTCACATAAACAGGTGCTGTCAGGGCAATCAGACAATTTTCTTTTTCGTCTATTCTGCCCCAGAGCTCTGCATTATACCAGGTGTTTTCTTTCATAGCTATTTCTGTACGCGGGCAGGTGGGGTTGATTTCAGCCACTGTTTCCCCGCCCCTTGAAATAACCTTTATAATTTCGGGCACCACCTTTTCGGGCACGCCCATTTTCTCCATACGTTCAAAGCTGAGAACAAACTCAAGAGTCTGCTCCCCTGCTAATATTTCGTCGCCCATTGTTTTGTCACCTATATTAAAATAAAACAACGGACCCATTGAGATAACACTTCTGCCGTTTTTAACGGCATCCTTAATTTTCATATCCGTCAGCTCGCCGTCACACAAAAGATATGTGCAGGCACTGTGATAAACATCTCTCGTTGCTCTATGCCAATCTCTGCCGAATGTGGGAGTAATTCTGTAGCCTTCATCTAAAAGTGAGTGCCACAAGTCTCGTGTTCTGCGGTTGGGAGTGTTCATAAAAGGACAGCCCTCAGACCATATTTCCATATAGTTGACAAGGGACCAATCTTTGACATTATAGTCCCAACGACCACCTGTGCAGATGGGAGTGCCCAGTTGATAAGGGTGGCAGACACCTACTAGACCGTTACCCTCGTGAACCTGAGTCATCTTTTCATCAATGTTATCGGGTACCGCGTCGCGCCAGTCAACATATCTGTCACAGTTCATTGCGTGCATATGGCCGAAATATGTAGTCCACTCTATGCTTTTGAGCACAGGGATAGGTGAATTTATCACTTCATCGTGACCCGAGGTTGTGTTGTGGTCTGTCAGCTGAATACCGTCAAGATGTCTTTCAACTGCAGTGTCAATAAGCTCTTTTACACTGAACTGTCCGTCGGAATGAAGTGTGTGGCAGTGAAGCTCGCAGGCGTACCATTTCTTATTCATAGAAATCACCTGCTTCCACTTTCAGTTTACAGTTAACCTTTTCGGTTACTATACCGTGAAGATTGAGCACAACCTTCCACTGACCCTTTTGTATTTTACCCTTGTGAAAACCTCTTGAAGCGAAGTCTTCTCTTATAATATGTATCTGGTCTTTATCTTGACGGTGAGCGCAACCTCGATAGGTATCAGGGTCATCAACAGATACTGTGATAAGATTTTTCAGTGGCTTATATTCGTCCCAATGGGTATACTCGCCTGCAAATTCACCTGCATCTTTTCTGATGTTTCCCTCTATAAGCATATTTGCTCTTTCGTCATCTTCGAGGATTTTCGGCGAATAACTGAAAGAGATTTTCAGCGACTCGGCATCCTCATTTACAGAAAAAGGAAAGCTTATATTTGTCTTTTCGTCTTTATAAAAAACCTGAAACTCCTTTTCTATGAGAGTCATACTCAATCCTCCCATTTACCGATATACTTTTCGTATTCGGCAGAGTACTTATCAACAAGCTGGCAGGCTATGGGATATGAAGCAACAAGAGGATGCACTGTGAGAGCCTTGATAGCCTTTGCCTTGTTCTTTTCCATAATAGCTTCAACTGTCAGATTTTCGTAATGCTTAACGGCACGAATGAGATTTTTCTGCATTTCAGGCACATTTTCAATTTTGTCGGGATGTGCACCGTCTTTATCAATTGTGCAGGAAACCTCAACAACATCTGTATCCTCAAGAAAATCCATAGCACCGTCATTGGGAATAGACAGCACCATTCTGACACTCTTGCCTGAAGCCACAGCCTTGATAAAGTCAAGTGCAACGGCAGCATATGAGCCGTTTTCAGGCTGCTTGATATAATCCTCTGCTGTTGGTACGGGGAACTTTTCCTCACGAATTTTGCCTGTTTCAATAGAGAAATAGCTGTTTTCTCTCATTGCATAATGCTCCATAAAGCAGTGGAAAGCCTTTTCAAAATCATTGTCGATGTCGATAGTTCTCATTTCCCCGAGCATATGCTCGTTGATTTCCATAATGGTTTCGCCACGGGTTTTAGCACCTGAAAGAATACTGCCCACAGCCTTATCTCTGTAGTGATAGAAATAAAGATATTCGTTAGGCATAAGATTGTCGCTGAGCTCAACTAACTTCTTGGGGAAAAGGCGAAGTTCTGTGCTCTTATAAATATCGGGGTGAGCGAGAAGCTCTGCTGTGACATCTTCACCGTTGTGAATAAACTCGCCGAACCATGAAAGGTGGTTAAGACCGAAGCACTTGAATGTCATATCCTTGTAGCCTGTCATTTCGCGAAGCTGTCTTAAAAATCCGCTTGGTGCATCGCAGACACCGTAAACATTGTTGTAACCCATAGTGCGAAGAGCCTGAGTCACAAGACCACTTGGATTGGTGAAATTAAATATTGGAGCATCGGGTTTAGCATAAATTTTAGCTTGCTCGCAGTAATTAATAAGTGTGTGGATGCTGCGAAGTGCCATAGCAAAACCGCCTGCACCTGTTGTTTCCTGACCGAGCACACCTAAATCGAGAGCTGTTCTTTCGTCGAAAACTCTGCCCTTGTCACCCTCAGCACGGATAGTCGTAATAACAAAGTCTGCATCTTTGAGGGCTTCTTTAGCATCTGTTGTCAGAGAAAACTTAAGTTCAGGATTTATCATCTCTGAGATTTTTTTTGCAATTTTTCCGTAGATATAAAGTTTCTCCTCGTCTATATCCATAAACACTGTTTCGGTAATGCCCGTGTCGGCAGCACCTAAAGCTATTGATTTTGCAAGAAACGGTGAGCGCACACCGCCACCACCTAATACTGCAAGTTTCATATCATTTCACTCTTTTCTATATTTGATGTCATTATTTTTTCTATAAGTTCCTCAGTGGGAAAGTCACAGATTATCCATCCTGTGCCTTTTTTCAAGGGGTACTGCATAAACTCACCGTTGATATATTCCGCGGTACCGACTAAAGTGCCGTTTGTTTTTGCACTTGTGGATATAAAGTGCACTGCGGGCTTTGTTGGTGAGGTCTCGGCAATATCGAGATAATGCTTGGTACACTGCCACTTTCTTTCAGGGTCAAGACCGTATCTGTCTTGCACAAGAGCCACCGTTTCTTTATTAAGTTTAACCCTTTTTGCAGTCATTTTCTTTCTTGCCTGATCGGGCCAGAACGAGAAGTTGAGGCCGCCATCAGCCGTTTTGCAGAAGCTTTTCCACACTCTGCATCGGCGCATCAGAACTAACTTTCCGCGGCACTCGCCTAATGTGGGTACTCTGTTTTTCAGGTACCAACCGCTCTCGTCGCCCTTTATATATTTATCATAAAAAGGCGGGAAAAACCAACGATTGATTATGCCTCTGTCTTGCTTTATGCTGATTATGAGAGTCTCTTTCGGGTTGTCTTTCAGAAAGTTTTTGCAAACATCAAGCACCTCACTGAAAGGCATTCGCTTTGTTTTTTCTTTGTCGCTATAACAGTCGGCAAGAGAGTGCACAAGATAAAATTCATTATCCTTTTTGGTGAGTCTTATATCAAGAAAACGAACACCCATATTGAGCTGTTCTTTTATTGTTTTATTCTGGCAACGAGCTGCATTTTCCATTGCCACATAAGCAGTTGCACTGTCGTGTGTGCCTGCTATATTCAGTTCTGACAAATATGCATCATCGCTTATTTTCGCTAAAACATTCACCTTTTCCCACTCCTTTACAGCTGTAATACAGACATAATAACCCATTTAAAATATGATATAATATTGAAAGTGAAATTGCAAGGGCAAGGGGTGTTTTTCTACCTTTTGCATAATTGTAAGTGTAGATAGTTATGCAAAAAATATAGAGGGCGGTAAAGGGAAGACGGGGCTCCGCAAAATCGCTGAAAGCGATTTTTCAGCGACTGCGTCGCTGTGCCGAATTTCATTCGGCAGCGGAGCCCCCTCGGCCGTTTCCTTCAGCAACTTCCCTGAATACAATAACAGCTCCATTCACTAAGAACGGAGCTGTAAATTTATATTTTTTCCTCGCTCGCCGCGGGGCATTCTTTTTTTCTATCGCGTGAAAAGAATCAAAAACGCGATGTTATTCTATTGAAGCAACTGCTGCCTTTTCGCATTCAAGGCCATTGACATATCTTTTAAGGAATGTATTGAAGCCTTCAACATCCTTCTGGTCGGGATTTTCTGTCACAGTCTCAGCATCAACGAAAGCTTTTTTCTCGAGGAAATCTTCAAGCGCAAGGCCCTCACCCTTGATGCTGTAAAGCGCAAGAAGAGCCATACCGTAAGGTCCACCCTCACCTGCAGTTTTCATAACAGATACGGGAGCATCAATAGCAGCCGCAGTTATCTTCTGTCCAACACCGGGATAGATATAAAAACCGCCGTGACCATAAATCTTGTCGATAGCTGCTTTTTCATTTTTAAGAAGCAGATCAAGACCAACCTTAAGCGCCGCAAGAGCTGAGTAAAGCTGAGTTCTCATAAAGTTGCCGAGAGTAAACTTAGCATCGGGAGTGCGCACAAAGAGAGGTCTGCCCTCCTGAAGGCCTGTTACGGGCTCACCTGAGAAATAGTTGTATGATGTAAGACCGCCGCAATCGCTGTCACCCTTCATAGCATTTTCAAACATAAGGTCAAGGATTTTTCCGCGCTTAGCTTCAATGCCGAGAGCCGCAGCAAATTCGCCGAAAAGACCAGCCCAGGCATTGATATCGCTTGTGCAGTTATTGCAGTGCACCATAGCAACGGGTTTACCGCTTGGTGTTGTAACCATATCAATTTCAGGATAAACCTTGCTGAGACTGTTTTCCAGAACAATCATCGCAAAAATTGATGTACCTGCCGAAATGTTGCCTGTTCTCTCTCTTACACTGTTGGTTGCAGTCATACCTGTGCCCGCATCACCTTCGCAAGGTGCAAAGGGTACACCTGCCGAAAACTCACCGTCGGCATCAAGGAATTTTACGCCCGCCTCAGTGAGAGCACCTGCATTTTCGCCTGCAACAAGCACTTTCGGAAGTATCTCACGAAGAGTCTTGCCGAAGCCTTTTTCTTTTAAGAGGTTATCGTAAGTTGCCATCATATTTTCGTCGTAGTCATTTCTGTCTGAGTCAATGGGGAAGATACCAGAAGCTTCACCCACACCCACAGCATTGACACCTGTGAGCATATAGTGCACATAACCTGCAAGGGTTGTTACATATGCGATTTCAGACACGTGGTCTTCCTTATTAAGAATTGCCTGATAAATATGTGAGCAAGTCCAGCGCTGAGGAATATTAAAACCGAGTTTTTCTGTCAGCTCTTCAGCCGCCTGGGCTGTTGTTGTATTTCTCCATGTTCTGAAAGGAGTAAGAAGCTTGCCGTGTTTATCAAAAGCAAGGTAGCCGTGCATCATAGCTGAGATGCCGATAGCGCCTGTTGTCTTGAAATCACAGCCGTACTTTTCTTTAACATCGGCTTTAAGAGCCTTGAAGCAGGAGTGAATAGCTGTCTGCACATCTTCGAGAGAATAGGTCCAGTAGCCGTTTTCAAGCTTATTTTCCCAATCGTGAGCACCGCTTGCAATAGGTTTGCAGTTTTCATCAATAAGCACAGCCTTGACTCTTGTTGAGCCAAGTTCTATACCTAAAGCCGTTTTGCCTGAAGTGATAATATCTTTCATTGTGCCACCTTATTTCTTCATTGAGTAGTAAACTTCGTTGAGTTTAAGTTCACGTTTAAAGTCTGCAATGTTGGTGTTTTTGCCGATAACAACAGACTCGATACCCATAGCATCTGCCCAGTCAACCATCTGCTTTGATGTAAGGTCATAGCTGAATGCTGTGTGGTGAGCGCCACCTGCTGTGAGCCAAGCTTCGCAGCCTGTATAGAAGTCAGGTCTGGGTACCCAGAAGTTTGTGGCAGTGGGAAGTGAGGGCATCTCTTTTTCTGTCTTGATGCAGTCAACCTCGTTGATGATAAGACGGAAGCGGTGACCTAAATCGATAAGTGAGCAAGCGATACCCTCACCCTCTTTGCTTGTGAATACAAGTCTTGCGGGATCTTCTCTCTCGCCCATTGAAAGAGGCTTACACTTGATACCGATTTTGCCGTCAGCGATAGAGGGACAGATTTCAAGCATATGAGCCTGAAGAATACCCTCTTTGCCGGGTACGAGGTTGTATGTGTAGTCCTCGAGCATTGATGTACCCTTAGCACCCTTCATACCCTCAGTCATAATCTTCATAAGGCGTACCATAGCAGCAACCTTCCAGTCACCCTCAGCACCGAAGCCGTATCCCTTTTCCATAAGTCTCTGAATAGCAAGACCGGGAAGCTGCTTAAGGGCGCCGAGGTCACCAAAGTGAGTTACGATAGCCTGATAGTTTTTTTCCTTGGGGAATCTTTCGAAGCCGATTTCGATACCTGCCAGCACTTCAACCTGCTTACGGAATTCGGCAGGGTCCCTACCCTCGAGAATAATATTGTATTTTTCATAATATTCATCTGTGAGTGCATTGATGTCGCTCTGTGAAACAGCTTCAACAGCCTCAGCGATTTCGTTTACGGGGTACGCGTCAATTTCCCAACCGAATTTGAGCTGAGCTTCAACCTTGTCACCCTCTGTTACTGCAACGTTTCTCATATTGTCAGCAACTCTCATAACGCGAAGATGTGAGCTTTCGGCGATACCTACAGCGGTTCTCATCCAGGAAGCAATCTTTTCGATAACTGCCTTATTAGTCCAGTGACCCACAACTGTTTCTCTTTCAATACCCATACGAGCGAGAATGTGAGCGTACTCTCTGTCACCGTGAGCTGACTGATTTTCGTTCATAAAGTCCATATCGATTGTGTCATAAGGAATTTCTTCATTGAACTGCGTATGTAAGTGAAGAAGAGGCTTCTTATATTCCTGATGACCTAAAATCCATGACTTAGCAGGTGAGAATGTGTGCATCCATGTGATAACACCTGCACAATCTTCATCAATATTAGCCTCGTTAAATGTCTTTCTGATAAGCTCGTTTGTAATAAGAGTGGGCTTCCACACTACTTCAAATGGAAGAATACCGCTCTTATTGAGCTCGTTTACAATAATTTTTGAATGCTCTGCAACATTTCTCAGGCACTCGTCACCGTAAAGATCCTGTGAACCTGTGCAAAACCAGAACTTATATGCTTTCATAATATATCCTCCTCAGGAATTTTTTATCGTTTCAATAATATCATTTTAAAAGAAAATTGTCAACGAATTAATTTAAAAACCGCAGACTTTACGGCAAGGTACGAGGGCTCCGCGAAATCGCCAAAGGCGATTTCTGAGGACGCCCTCAGGGCGTCCTCACGCCGAACTGCGTTCGGCGGCGGAGCCCACTGCCCTACCGCTTTTTTTTATATATTATAGAAAGCAAATACACTACTAAAAATTTCTTTGTTTTTTTTGCAAAAAACTATTGACAAATGCATACACATAGGATATACTGTAGTCAAGTTAATGATAATGATTATCATTACTAACAAGAGCAACAAGAAAACAATCTGAAAGGCGGTAATCTTATGGCGACCTTACGAAGTAGTAAACAAAGAGATGCCGTGCTTAAGGATTTACAGCTCCGATACGACCACCCCACAGCTGAAGACGTTTACCTCAGTGTAAAAAAAGCAGTTCCGTCTATCAGCCTTGCAACGGTCTATCGAAACCTGAAACTCCTTGAAAGCGAGGGACTTATCCTCAGAATACCTACAGGAGACAGCGACAGGTACGATGGTCACACCCACAATCATTACCACTTCACCTGCAAAGACTGCAGAAAGGTGCTTGATCTGGATATAGCTGACCAAAGCCCCGTAGCTGAACCTAAGGATTTTGACGGAGTCATTACCGGCCACTCTCTTATGTTTTTCGGTTTATGCTCAAATTGTAAAAAATAAAATTTTGGAGGAAACAAATTATGAAAAAGTATTATTGCCCCGTATGCGGTTGGGAAAGTGACGAAGCTGTAGAAAGATGCGCTATCTGCAAGGCTCCTATGAAAGAAAGAGAAGTTGGCGAAATGACTTGGGCTGCTGAGCACATTCTTGGTGTTGGCAAAGAGTCAAACGTACCCGAAGAAATCATCATGGGTCTTCGCGACAACTTCAACGGCGAATGTTCAGAAGTAGGTATGTATCTCGCTATGGCTCGCGTAGCTCACAGAGAAGGCTACCCCGAAATCGGTCTCTATTGGGAAAAAGCTGCTTATGAAGAAGCAGAACACGCAGCTAAGTTTGCAGAACTTCTCGGCGAAGTTGTAACAGCCAGCACAAAGAAGAACCTCGAAATGAGAGTTGCTGCTGAAAACGGCGCTACACTCGGCAAGTTCGAACTCGCAAAGATGGCTAAAGAGCTCGGCCTCGACGCTATCCACGACACAGTGCACGAAATGGCACGTGACGAAGCAAGACACGGTAAGGCTTTCGAAGGTCTTCTTAACAGATATTTTGGTTAATATAACACACAGGGGGATACGATTATAACCGTATCCCCTATTTTAGAAAAGGAGAGAATATTATGTTTGATTACACAATCTGCAACTGTAAAAAGGTAACATTTTTCGATGTAGAAGATGCACTGAATAAATTTGATAAGTTTGAAGATCTCGAAAAAAACTTCGAGGAAGTACAGAAAATCACCCACTGCTCAACAGGCTGCGGTGGTTGTCACGGCAAAATTCTCGATGCTATTTCAGAAATAATGAGCAGATGAAGCAAAAGAGTGATCTGATAGGTCACTCTTTTTTAGTTAGGAGTTAATATATTTTTATATTAATTCCTAACAAGCCTCCTCATCAGCAACTCCTAACTTATTATATTCTGTCCTCGCCGGACAGGCATTACTTTTTCCTGTCGCGGAAAAAGTAATCAAAAACGCGATAATTCATTATTGAAATGTCAATACTACCCCTGAGGTGATATTATGC
This sequence comes from Acutalibacteraceae bacterium, assembly GCA_045660525.1. Taxonomy (GTDB): domain Bacteria; phylum Bacillota; class Clostridia; order Oscillospirales; family Acutalibacteraceae; genus UBA6857. The sequence goes on from JAZRDY010000057.1 coordinate 17,830, forward strand.
AAAAATATATCTGCCCTTGCGGCTATGTTTATGACCCGGAGATTGGTGACCCTGACCACGGCGTTGCCCCGGGTACAAAATGGGAAGACGTGCCCGAAGATTGGCTCTGCCCCACCTGCGGTCTCGGCAAAGATATGTTTTACGAGGACTAAAAACTAAGGAGCTGTCTCTCAGTTGAGACAACTCCTTTTATTTTATGCAGTTTTATCGGTATTTTTCTTGGTCATCTTCTTAACAACAATGCTCATAATAACCACAAACACAGGGATGGGTATAATGTAAAGCAGGCTGTAAGGATTGGACAAATCGCCCTTATTAGCGAGGAATGAGAAGAGCACATTGAAAGGAAGCATACCGAGGTTTGACGCGATGAAGAACTTCCAGAAATTAACACCCATGGCGCCGTAGATTACACTCATAAGGTCTGAGGGTACAACTCCCGAAGCCTTTACAACATACACAACCATAAACTCATTCTGCCCTGCAAACTCGTCGAGCTTTTTGATTTTCGGAAAACGCGCCTTAAGAGTATCAAGCAAGTCTTTGCCTGCAAATCTGCCGAAGAAATAAGGCAGGATTACGCTGAGAGCCACCGCAATTGTATTGACCAGAATTGCCACCCAAACATTATCAAAAAGCAGACCCGATACAGCTAAAATAATAGCGGGTGGAAATATCAGTGCAAAAGACTTGATAACAGTGAAAGCGATAATTATAAGTGCCACTGTAAGAGTACCACCTGTGATGTAGCTTGAAATTTCCGCCGCATTTTCCACATTGATGTCAAACTTATTCATAACTACAAGCATTGCAACTACCATACACAGCATAAATACTAAAGCGGCTATCTGCAAAACTTTTATGACCTTGTCGTAATTTTTCTTTTCCATATTTTTTCCTCCGATTGTTAATATGCTTATTGTAATATAAAATTTATAAAAATGCAATATTAAATGCATAAATATTAAAAAAGTACAGTCCAATACGAACTGTACTTCAATATTTTTATATCGCTCACCGCGTGACATTACTTTTTCCTCGCGCGAAAAAAGCAATCAAAAACGCGATGATTATTTTCTGCCTCTTGAGCCGAAGCCGCCCGCACCTCTGACAGTATCGTCAAGTTCGTCGCTGAAAATATAATTCACAGCCACAAAAGGAGCAATAACCATCTGAGCAATGCGCTCCCCTGCTTCAACAATCTGAGCCTCAGTACCGTGATTGTGAAGAGCGACCATAACCTCGCCTCTGTAGTCAGCATCAACAACACCTACTTTATTAGCAGGAGCGAGTCCTTTCTTACAAGCAAGACCGCTTCTTGCATAAATAAAACCTGCATAGCCCTCGGGAATCTCAAATGCAAGACCTGTCGGGATAAATTTAGTCTCACCCGGCTCAATAGTCACAGCCTCATCAATAGCTGCATACATATCAGCACCTGCTGCCCATTCACTGCCGTATGTGGGCATCTGAGCATTATCGCGAAGTTTTTTGATTCTTAAGTCAAATTTCATTTACGTCACCCTCCCAAAGTGTGATTTTGCCTGATTCTTCGGTTTTTCTAAGGTCGATAATTCTCTGATTTTCCGAACCTTTGAATCGAAGCTTTAAGTTTTTCAGCTCCTCGACGAATTTCCCGTCAACGAGGATATCTATATTTTTGAGCATTTTTTCAGTGATACTCTTGTCGCAAAGTCTGCCGCTGAGCAGATCTTTTTCATAGGTATAACCCGTATAGCACCATATATTTTTGTGGGGGTATACCTCTTTGATTTTTTCAAGGACATCAGCTAAAACTTCCTGATTTCTCGGCTCAAAAGGCTCACCGCCTAAGAGTGAAAAGCCTTTGATATAGTCGGGCTTCATCGCGTCGAGTATCCTGTCGAGACTTTCGGAAGTGAACGGTTCACCGTAAGAAAAATCCCATGCTTCCTGGTTGAAACAGCCCTTGCATCTATGGGTGCAACCACTGACAAAAAGGGACACACGTACACCGGGTCCGTTAGCAACGTCGAATGGCTTTATAGTTGCGTAGTTCACTTCCTCACCTCTTTTCTAATGCCGTCAGGCATTTCCTTTAATCAACTTGCCCTCGCCGGGCAGGCATTCTTTTTGCTATCGCGCAAAAAGAATCAAAAACGCGATGTTATTATAAATGCAATACTCTCGCTTTAATTTCCTTAGTCTTGCCGACATTCCAGAAGTTTTCGCCTAAGTAACCGCAAGTTCTTCTTGTAACATTCATCTTGCGCTGGTCTTTGTTGCCGCAATTGGGACATTCCCACTCGAGATTTTCGTTAATAGTGATTTCACCGTCAAATCCGCTCTCGTGAGAGTAGACGCTCATGGTGTTGAATTCAGCATACTGAATGTTGTCGTAGATGAACTTTACAAGCTCTTCAAGTGCTTCAAGGTTGTGTCTCATATTGGGGATTTCAACATAAGAAATCGCACCGCCTGATGAGATAACCTGGAACTGACTTTCAAATGTGAACTTCTGGAAAGCATCAATGTCTTCTCTTACATCCACGTGATATGAGTTGGTG
>JAZRDY010000058.1:0-11091 GCA_045660525.1 Acutalibacteraceae bacterium
CTTTTACAGCTGAATATTATACAGATTTATTGTGTCGATTTTATGAAGTTTATCAAGATTATGGATGTTAAAGAGAAGTTTTTTCTGATTTTCTTTGCTGAGAAGTCCGTCACTGCAGGCAGAAAGTTTATCTTCAAGGTCATCCCAGGTCAAAGGGTTAGCTGCATCACCCAGAGGAATAAGCACTGTCTTTTCGTACTCTGTGCCGTCTTCGGTAGTAACAACAACTCTTGAGCCCCTTATACCTTTGTCTCTGTCTTCCATTGACGGGTCAACAATAAGCTCGATATTATCTATCACTCTGAGAAGCTCATCACTCATATCAGATATATCAAGATCGCCTAAATTGAAGTGACCTTTTAAAAGTGCCACCGCAAGTGAATAGTGCACTGAGAATTTGGCATCGTCTGACACCTTCGGCACCTTTATCTGACCTGCAATATCAATTGCATTTTTGTATATATAAACTTTTACATCTTTGATTTTTGCATCCGCGGGCAGGCGCTTTCTTATATCAAGAGCACACTCTATACCGCAATGGGTGTGTCTGCAAGAAGGATAAGGCTTCATATAGCTTTCGGTTATGGTGAAAGTCTCGCCAAGACCGTCGGTTATCATTTTGGTGTCTACCTCGTCGCTCATTGCGTGGAAAAAGCCTTTTTTGCTCTCGAGGAAGTAATCTGAGCTTTTCACTCCCCTGCTGATAATCTTAGCGGAAAGTATGCCCGTTTTAGCGGCATTGGCAGGATTGATAGGTTTACAGCTCTGACCGCTTTCAGCGATGATGATAAGACCGCTTGCCTGAATAGCCGAGAGTGCCATTGTATTGTAAATACCCTCTTTATCCATACCCATAAGCTTTGCTGCCACCGCACCGCAGGCAATGGCACCAGCAGTACCCGTAGAATGAAAGCCTCTGTGCACAAGACCCGGCTGTACCGCCGCGGCAACTCTGTTATAAACCTCATAGCCTACATTTATGGCAGTGATGATATCTTCACCGCTGACGTCAAGAGTCTGACAGAGTGTAAGCGCAGTGGAAATAACGTGAGCACCTACGTGACCCATAGCCTTTCTGTTGCCGTCGTCCATATCGGCACCGTGTGCCATACACGCACTAAGGAATGCCGCATTAGCTGCAGGCAGACGATTATCTGAATAAATATAGTCACACTCCTGCTTGCCGCCCATATCGGTGATAACATCAATAACAGCATCGTTAAATGTGCCGTTGACCTTGATACCTGCAAAGGAAGCTGCATAATAGTCGGCAATATATCTCTTTGTTGTATCAATGACTTCGTCGCTGAGGTCTGTGAATTTAAGATTATATACAAACTCGGAAAGTATTTCACTGCAATGAATCATACTATACCTTCTTTCAATTAACTTTAAATGTAATTAACCGATTAATTATAACACATCAATAAAATTAAAGCAACCATCCGAGGACAGTTGCTTTAGTGTTTTTATAAAATTTAAATACTTCTTCTGATATACTTACCTCTGCCGCATTCAGCAGTGATAACGCCGTCTTTCTGAATGATTTCGCCACGGCTGATTGTGTATTTGGGCCAGCCTTTGAAAGTCATGCCCTCATAAATCGAGAAGTCACTGTAGCCGAAAAGCTCGGGAGTGATTGTCTTTTCGAGTTCAAGGTCAACAATTGCAAGGTCGGCGTCTTTACCGATAGCGATTTCGCCCTTATCTTCAAGACCGAAAACTCTTGCAGTGTTTATGCTGTTAACCTGAGAGAGTGTGTGCAGAGGGATATTTCTCTTGTGATAACCCTCACTGAGAAGTACGGGTAAAATCATACCGGGGCCGCCAAAGCCTACATAAACTCCCCAGATGTCGTCGCCGCGTTCATATTTCTTAGCCTTGTCAACGGGCACGTTGTCGGTACCCATAGTCTTGACACTGCCGTTTCTGATACCCTCCCAGAGAGCTTCAATGTCTTCCTGAGCGTGAAGAGGAGGATTAACCTTAGCAAGAAGTCCTGCAGGTGCTTCGTCTGTGAGTGTAAGATACTGCGGGCAGGTTTCGAGAGTCACATTGCCGCCGAATGCCTCTTTGAGAGTCTCATACATTTTTACGGTACTGCCTGCGGCTGTGTGTACCACATACATATTGCCGTCAACAACCTTGTTAATCCACATTGAATCTGCAACGCAGGCTGTTTCAACAAAGGTGGGTCTTGTCTTGCCAAAGTTTGCAAGGGAGTATTTATCAATATCCTGTTTCTTGAGATCTCTTTCAAGGGCGCGGAAAACGTCGGGATCTTCACAATGTACGCAAAGAAGAAGCTTGGGAGAAATCTCGCGAAGCTGTTTTAAGATAAAGTACAAGTCAGCCTTGTCAAGTGTGAGAGCCTCTTCCTTGGGAATGTCATAGAAAAGATGTGCGATATCCTGCTTGTCAAAGAAGAACTTGAAGGATGTGATACCGAGCTCGTTGATGTAACCCTCAATCTGCTGAAGATGTACCTTTGCACAAAGACCCAAGGAAATGGCAAAGTCCACAAGAGAGTTGCTTTCAGCTTCTTCAACAGCTTCTTTTACAGTTTCAAAATAGTTACCCTTACCTCTGTGATAGTTGATAAGAGTTGTAAGACCGCCGATAGCCTGACGGGGTGTGTCATATCTGAATGCATCGCCGAGGGGCTTGTAAAGACCCATATGCATATGCGGGTCGATGGTGCCGGGCATAACATATAAGCCCTCAGCATCGATAACCTCAGCTTCGCCCTCATAAGTACCTGTAGCGAGTATTGCTGATATCTTTTCACCGTCTATAAGCAGGTCAACCTTTTTTTCTTCGTGTTCAAAAACGACTGTGCCGTTTGTAATGAGCTTTTTCATAAGAATTTCTCCTTTAGCTTCAAAAAAATACTCTGCATTTATGATAGCACAAATGCAGAGCCAAGTAAACCCTTGTATGAAATTATTTATCTTCTTTAAGGCTGTAGAAATATTCCTTTACATAGTCGCTGTTTACAACGTCGCCATACTTCATCCATACGTCGAGAAGTGCAGCCTTGTGTGAAATTGTGATACGGTCAAAGAGACAGTCCTCAACATAGCCGAGGTTGTAGTTTCTTGTAACAGCATCAACTGCAGTAGCTCTGCAGCAGCCGCTTGTTGAACCGCCAACGATGATAACTGTGTCAATGCCAAGCTTTACAAGATAGCTCTGTAAAGGTGTGCCGTAAAACGCACTCGCATAGCTCTTGGGGATAATCATTTCGTTGGGCAAAGGCTTAACGCATTCTAAAAGGTCTGCCTCGGGAGCACCGTCGATATATTTGGTCTGATCACGCTTTGTTTTTGTTGCAAAGCTGTCGAAAGCATTGGTTGCATTCTGCACGTTACGGGTATAGAAAATGGGCACACCGCACTCTCTTGCAACGTCGCGAAGAGAAAGAATTCTTCTTACACCTGTCCAGCAAGCTTCACCGCCGCCTGAAGGCCATTCGTCAAGCTGATCTTCAATAGGCTTATCAGCACCGATATAGTTTGGCTGAAGGTCGATGATAAGAAGCAAAGGCTTTTTGCCGAAGCCTCTTGGCTGACCGTAGTGGCCTTTTTCGATTACTATTCTGTCAACGTCTGTTAAACAATCTTCCCATGCGTGTTTCATAATTTTTATCTCCTTTATTTTTTTACATACCAATGTAAATCTTTTTGAGTTCGTCGTCGGCTGCAATATCGCTTGCCTTGCCGCTGAGAGCTATCTTGCCCTGCTGCATTGCATATGCTGTATCAGCCATTTTCAGCACCTGCTGAACATTCTGCTCTGTGATGAGAATGCCGATGCCGCTTTTGTTGATAAGCTCAATAGCATCAAACATCTTCTGAGTGGCAATAGGCGAAAGACCGATTGAGGGCTCGTCAAGAATCAGAAGCTCAGGTGACGCCATAATGCTTCTTGCAATAGCCACCATCTGCTGCTGACCACCACTAAGATTACCACAAGCCTGCTTGAGCATACTTTTAAGTTCAGGGAAAACACTGAAAACATATTCCAGGTTTTCTTTTTCTTTGGCTCTTGCTCTTTTTGCATAAGCGCCCATTTCTATATTTTCGATAACACTCATCTGTGGGAAAAGCTTTCTGCCTTCTGGCACCTGAATGATACCTTTTTCAACGATTTTATCAGCTGAAAGGTCAGTTATATCTTCGCCCTTGAAAAACATCTTACCGCTTTTTATCGAATTGAGTTTTGAGATAGCTCTTACAAGGGTAGTTTTACCCATACCGTTTGCACCGATAAGAGCCACGATTTCGCCATCGCCAACCTTTAAAGACACATCCTGAATAATGCTCAGGTTGCCTATATTTACATAGAGATTATTTATTTCAAGCATCTTATGCCTCCTGACTTCTGCCGAGATAAGACTCGATAACCTGAGTGTTCTGTGAAACTTCTTCGGGACTGCCCTTGCAGATAAGTCTGCCTGACTCAAGAACATAAACTGTGTCTGAAAGCGCCATAATAACGGGCATAATGTGCTCAATCATAAGAATGGTCACGCCCTGCTCTTTAACGTTTCTGATAAGCTCAACCATTTCCTGACTTTCGGTAGGTGTAAGACCTGCCATTACCTCGTCAAGAAGCAGAAGCTCAGGGTCAGTTGCAAGTGCTCTTGCAAGCTCGAGACGTCTTTGCTCACCGGTGTTGAGAGTGCCTGCATTGGTATCTTCTTTGCCTGCAAGACCGGTGAAAACAATGCACTGTCTTGCCTTGTCATAAGCTTCGGCTTTTGTCTTGCACTTGTTGTATGCGCCTACGGCTACATTTTCGAGTACGCTCAGATCACCGAAAGGTTTTGCTATCTGGAAAGTTCTGCCGATACCCATACGGCAGATAATATGAGGCTTGAGACTTTCTATTCTTTTGTCTTTATAAACTATCTTGCCTGAAGTCGCTTTATAGTAACCTGTAAGACAGTTGAAAAGTGTAGTTTTACCTGCGCCGTTGGCACCGATAAGACCCACGATTTCGCCCTTGTTAATTTCAAGGGAAACATCATCAACTGCCTTGTTACCGTGGAAGTATTTGCATACATTTTGAACTGAAAGTAACGGCATATCAATTTCCCTTTCTCTTTGAGATATATTTTGTCATTCTGCCATAGATACCATCGGGGCAGAACATAATAAACAGCACGATAAGAACACCGTAAACTATCATATTGATACCGCTGATTGAGGTGAAAAGGCTGTTGCACATTTCCTCAAGAGGAATGATAAGAAGTGCGCCTAAAAGCGGACCGTAAAGAGTACCGCTACCGCCGATAATACAAGGTACGATAGCTTCAACGGATATTGTGCTTGCAAAAACAATTGACGGGTCAATGAAGCCGTAATACTGAGCGTAGAATGTGCCCGCAAGTGCAGCAAAAAACGCTGATGATGAAATAGCAATAAGCTTATATTTGAGCACGTTTACACCAAGAGCCGCTGCGGCTTCCTGATTGGCTTTGATAGCAACAAGGTTAAGTCCTGTCTTGCTCTTTGACATAATTGCAATAAAGAGTGTTGCAAAAGCGACAAGAGCGAGAATAACCCAATAATATGTCTTATCACTTGCAAACTGATATTCAGAGGGCTTAACGAGATAAGGAATAAGTATACCTGTAGCACCGCCGAGAGCACTTGTGTTGTTTACAAGGATACGGAAAATCTCTGCGAAAGCGAGAGTTGCAAGTGCGAAATAGTCGTCACGAAGCTTATATCTGAATGATAAGAAACCGATTACCGCACCGACAAGAGCTGCAAGAAGAGCACCTAAAATCATACCGAACCAGGGGCTCACACCAAACATTGTATAAAGAGTTGTTGATGTGTATGCGCCGATGCCGAAGAAAACAGCATGGCCGAATGAAAACTGACCTGCATAACCGCTCATAATATTCCAGCTCTGACCTAAGAGAGCCGCGATAAGCACTGAGATGCCTATGCAAAGAATATAGAAGTCAGCGAAAAACGGAAAGAGTACGGCAACAAGAATAAGAGCCGCTAATGTTATACGATTAAAATTCTTAGTGTTCACGTCTGTTGCTCCTTCCGAAAAGTCCTGAGGGTTTTACCAACAAGATAAGAATGAATGCGGCATAAACTGTAAGGTCACTCCAGCTACCGCCTGCAATATAACCGGTAAGTGATTCAACTATACCGACGATAAGACCTGAAATGAGAGCACCCCAGAGGTTACCCATACCACCGAGAATTGCAATAACAAAACACTTGAGCTGGAATGTCTCACCGAGTGTGGGATAGATGCTGAGAATAGGTGTGAGAAGCGCACCTGCAATACCTGTGCAAAGAGCACCGATACCGAACGCTACTGCGTTGGTCTTTTTGATTACAACACCCATAAGCTTTGCACCCTCTTTATTCTGTGAGCAAGCTCTGATTGCTTTACCGATTCTTGTTTTGTAAAGAATGATGTAGATTACTGCAGTGACTATAAGTACCACCGCAAAAGCGACTAATTTTTCGGGGCTGACCGAAATTGCACCGAGCTGAATAGCACCGTCAAAATCGTCAACATCGAGAGTTTTATAGTTGGGAGAGAAAACAGCGAGAAGTCCGTTTTCAAGGATGTATGCCACACCGAGAGTAAGAAGAAGCTGATTGTGTGTGGGAGCATCGGAAATCTTGTCAATAAGAAAATGCTGAATAATATATCCTAAACCAAAAAGTGTGATTGCCGCAAAAACAAGGGCAATATAGGGGCTGATGCCGATAGAAGTTGACACCACATAAACAGCATACATACCCACTGTCATCATTGCGCCGTGAGCGAAGTTTGTAATCTTCATTACACCGAAAATAAGTGAAAGACCCAGGGCAGCCAATGCATATACGCCGCCCATAAGGGTACCGTCAAGCAGTGCTTGGAAAAACTGCATATTCATTTAGCTGTCACTCTCCTTATCAAATATAATTTCGCCTTCAGCATATTCTTTAGGATAAACGATAACCTGTTTGCCGTCCTGAATCTGAATGAGTACACCTGCTGAATTGATGTTTTCACCTGCTTCATCAAAGATAATTGCACCCTGAGGAAGAAGATGCTCTGTCATATTTGTTTCGGCTAAAGCATCTCTTAAAGCCGCGTGGTCGGTTGTACCGGCTCTCTTGAGTGCATCTGCAATAACCATAATTGATTCATAACCATAAATTGCACACACGGGAATTTCTTCGCCGTATCTTTCACGGTATTCTCTGAGAAGATAGTCTGTCTCTTCGCTGTTGGGGTTGTATCTGTAGTTGATGTCAAAGAAGCCGTCTGCCTGAGTACCGTAAGTGTTTGTAAACTTAGCATCTGAGAAAGCACCATTTGCAACACCGATAATTGCAGGGAAAGAAATATTTCTGTCGATAAGCTCTTTTGCGAGCATATTCTGGTCTGAATAGTAACCTACGGGAATGAGAATATCCGGGTCAAGAGAAACGAGCTTTGTTACCTCAGCACTGAGAGTTGATGCCTTTGCGCTGTATGGCAGCATACCGATAATCTCGAGACCTGTTTCGTCAATTCTTGACTTGATGTATTCTGCAATACCTGTACCGTAGTTGGAATCTTCATAAATGATAGCAACAGTTTTCATATCATCGGTTTTGATATAAGGGATATACTCAATAAAGTTTGATGAGAAACCTACAGTGCTGGGCTGAATTCTGAACGAATATTTATAGCCGTTGGTAAGAAGTGTTTCACTTGCGGCAACTGTTACAACAAAAGGTACGCTGAACTTCTCAGCTGTGCGGGAAACGACCTGAGCCGAACCGCTTGTATATGTGCCTGTAAGAGCGCAGACATTCATATTGATAAGCTTCTGAGCCGCAGTTGCAGCACCGCCTGCAGTACCAAGAGAGTCAACAGCCTTAAGCTGAAGCATCTTGCCGTTTATACCGCCCTCAGCATTGATTTTGTCGATAGCTATCTTCTGAGAGTTAACAAAAGCCTGACCCTCATAAGCCATACTGCCTGTCAGGGGATGAATTGAGCCGATTTTAATAACATCACTGTCGTCTTCGTTATCGCAGGCTGTTAATGAGAAAACCATAGCCGCAACAACACAAAGGCTGAGCACAAGACACAAAATCTTTTTCATAAATGTTCTACACTCCTTCAATTTGTCTTTATAATAATCTTAATCGTTTTTTTCGATATCAATTATAGCAAAAACCGATTAAACAGTCAATGAATCAAATGTAAAAATATTGTTACACGCCTTTCACTAATATTTCAATCAGCGCTTTCATAGGCTTATTGAGATATTTATCTTTGCGATAGATAACGGCGATCTTTCTTTTAGTTGAAACCTGCCTGATATTATAGAAATCAAGCTCGTTTTCCAGAGTGCCGTAATTTTTATAACTTGAGGGTAAAAGCATAATTCCGAGACCCTCTTTTACCATTGCAATAGCAGTTGACAGCTCCGACACGCAAAGACCCACATCAGCCTTTGAGCCACTTTTTTGCTTGAGTAAATAAAAATAATCTGTAAGCAGCTGACTGTCCTGAAGTGCGATAAATTTTTCATTTCCGAGCTTTTTGAAATCAACACTGCCCTTTTCAGATATATTCTTTATATCACTGCCCTTTTTGCACACGAGCATTACTTCTTCTTCAGTTACGGGAATGATTTCATAATCTTTAAGAGATTCCTGAGAGGACAAAACCGTATAAGCAAAGTCTATATTACCCTCGCTGAGATCTTTCATTATATCTCCCGTTTTGTTTTCACGGAAGTTAAGACTCACAGCAGGATATTCCTTTGTAAATTCCGAAACCACCTTAGGCAGAAGAAAGGGAGCTCTTGAGGGGGCAATGCCCATTGTAACACTGCCCGACACTCCCGAATCCGCATCGCTTATGCTGTCGAGTGTCTGAGTGTAGGTGTCGATAATCTTTCTTGCACCTTTTATATAAATCTGTCCGTATTGAGTCAGCGTAAGTGTGGATGTTGTTCTGTCAAAAAGGCTGACGCCTGCTTCTTTTTCGATTTTCTGAATCTGCTGACTGAGGGTCGACTGAGAAATATTAAGCTTTGCCGCCGCCTGAGAGAAGTTCATACATTCCGCAAGTGCGAGGACATATTCGAATCGTTTTAAGTCTGTCATATAAACACTCCAATCCAAGACTAAATATAACAAAAAATGAGGCAGTTTGTCAAGTTAGGAGTTAGAAGTTAGAAGTGAGTAGTGAGGAGTGAGGAGTTAAAAAAATCTGAAGGTTTGTCAAAGTTTTACAAAAGTTTGTGGGGTGCTGGGCAACGCCCTGCAAAGCAAAAAATAATATCAGATAAATATATAAAAAACAGCTCCGCTTATAAAAACAGAGCTGTAAAATATTCATTTTGCGCGGGATGAGAGTTTATTTCAAGCAGAAGTTTTCTCGCGGCAACTCCTAACTCCTAACTCCTCACTCCTAACTTTTACTGTCCTATCCACATTTCTTCAAATTTGAGACCTGCGATTTTTTCAAGTGTAGCCTTTTCTTCGTCTGTGACAATTGCCACACCTGTTTCTTTCTTTTCTTTGACCTTAGCTCTGATGAAGTTAAGCTTATCTTTGGTGAGTCTGTAATTCATAATTGAAAGGAATGACAGAAACATAAATACCATGGGAATAAGAGTGAAACAGATTGTTACACCAAACACTGCACTGTCTGACTGCTGAGCAGCTTCGAGCTGAGTGTTGTAACCGAATGCACCGAGGAGCTTACCGATACCGAATGATGCGAAACCGCTGACAAACTTTTTGATAAAGGTTGAGAATGTGGCGATAACACCCTCGCGTCTTTCGCCTGTAATCATTTCGTCAACGTCGGTAACATCGGGGAAGATATTGTTCTGCACACTTGCCATACCTGCAAGACCGAGACCGTACATAAACTCAACAACAAAAATTATCACGGGACTACCCATTCCTCTTGTGATCCATGCAAGTGCAAGAGCACCCACAGCTACAGGCATAAAGACCTTAGCAGGCATCTGCTTATTCTTTTTAATTGAAAGGAAGTATGCAGGGAAGAAACCTAAGACCTCGCCCACTGCCTGAACAATTGTCAGCATAGAGTAGTCTTTTTCCTGCATAAGCACAGTATCCAGGAAATAGTAGAAGGTCTGTGACACAAAGGCAGAGCCGAAAAGCATTATGAAACCAAAGAGGAAATACTGACGGAAAACTCTGTTTTTGATAACCTTTTTATACTGACCTAGGAACTCGTGGATATCGAGCTTTTCATTGACCTGATTAAGTGAGCTTTCTTCTTTTGTACCCTTATAGGTAAAAATAAGCGGTAAGCTTGTCCACAGACACAGCACAAGTGACATTATTGTGAATCTTCCTCTGTGTTCAGGTGAAAAGCTGGGAGTTACAAATATGCCGTTGATACCGCCGAGAACGAGAGCCGCGACTGCAAACGATGAGTAGCTCGAAACGGCATCCATAACTGTTCTTATGGCGTTGAACTGAGTGCGCTGATTATAGCCCGGTGCTATACCCGGCAGCATTGCCGTGTGGGGTACCATAATCATTGTGCTGACGGTTTTATAGAACATATAAGCAAAGATGTAATAAATCATTACGGGAGTGGTGTTACCTGACTCCTGAGCAGAAGCCGAAATGCCGAACGAGTTCCACATAAGGAAATAGGCAATCAGCGCAGGCAAAACGCCCCACTTGAGATATGGTCTGTGTCTGCCGTCTTTGTGTCTTGTTCTGTCGGTGATGATGCCCATAAGCGGATCGGTGATAGCATCACAAACACAAGAGAAGAGAGCCACTGTACCGTATTGAGCAGTTGAAAGACCCTCTACCTTTGTGAGGAAGGGCAGAAGATAACAACCTAAAACATAAGGACCGCCGCCTGAAAAGAAGATAGCTGAGTTATATGCTATCATCGGTTTTAACTTAACATCGTCCTCAACGCCTAAAAATCCCTTGACCTTGGTGGCGAGAGTAGATTTTTTCTGAGTATCTGTAGACATTTTATCTCTCTCCTTCAATTAAATATTCGCATATGAAGTCGGATTTCTTCGCTAAAGCCTCTTGTCTTGAAGCATATTCATAA
>JAZRDY010000059.1:0-2393 GCA_045660525.1 Acutalibacteraceae bacterium
GCATATTGATACAGACGAAAGCAATGCTGCTTCATGCACACCCGGTATGGAAGGCGACATTATCTGATTAAGATTTTGATTATAGCGGTCACTTCAGGGTGGCCGCTGAATTTTTAAAGGCAGGTGAAAGGTAAGAATGAAAAAGATAGTTCAGAATATTCTTCTGGCATTGATATGTATTACTGCCCTTGTATCTTTTGGATATATCAGTCTTACCTTTGTGGGCGGCGGTGATTTTAAGGCGCCTTTTGTGGGCGGTACCACTGCCGTGACAACAAGTCAGATCACAACCAAAGAAGTGACTACAACACAGAAAGTCACCACAACAAAGCCTGTCACAACTACGATGGCCACCACAATCACACAGCCGTCAACAGCGGTGGAGGTTGAAAACTTTACTATCATCGACTATTTTCCTTTGTCTCTCGCAAGCGGAGGCTCGTGGGATATCAAGCACTGTCAGGGCATGGCTATTGATCAGGATAACGGCTATGTGTATTATTCTTATACCAACACCTTTGTCAAATGCGATTTTGAAGGCAATGCCGTAGGCAGTATTACAGGCATAGAAGGTCATCTTGGTGATATCTGCTTTAATGAAAAAGACGGCAAGGTCTATGCATCTCTTAATCCTGAGGGCAAAAAAGCCTTGTACCTTGCCATAATTGATGTAAACAATCTCAATGAAATGAATGTTGATGCCGTTAAGAGCGGTCTTATCAGAACTGTGCATCTGACACACGTCTGGGAAGATTTTAAAGCTAAGGTGAAAAATCAGGGCAAAACTTACTCGAGACGCTACGGTGTATCGGGTACCGATGCTATGTGCTTCGGCCCGTCTTTTGAAACGGGCAAGGGATATTATCTGACAATTTCCTGCGGTACAACCCCTCAGACTCAAAGAACAGACAATGACTATCAGGTGCTCGTTCAATATGATGTAACGGGTTGGTGGGATAAATACGGTCAGCCACTTAGTTATAAAAAAGTCCACCACATCGGCCCTAAAGATATTCACGGTAAGTTTTTCGTCTATACGGGCAACACCTATTACGGTGTGCAGACTATGACATATTTTGATGAACTTAATTTGTGGTTCCTAAATGTTTATAGCACAAGAAAAGATAACTTTCCCAAGTATAATCTGTTTATTGTTGACGGTGATGTGAAGCCTAAAGAGAAATCCCTCAAGGGTCAGGAGAAAAAAGATGTGCAGAAGGTGCTGACTATCTATAAAGACGGCTCTTATGATGAGGCAACCAAGATTTACGGCTGGAGAATATCTGACGGCGCAAAGGGTATGGAATATCTTTTCAACGGTCTGTTTTATATAATCCACCCCTATAAAACCTGGTACGGCAAACAGACGGCAGTAGCTTATCTGTATGTGTGGAATCCCTCTGATACAACTCCCTTTGCCATTGCGGCAGGTGTTGATGACGACTATACTATCGCAAAAAGAGTCGCAAAGCAGGCGACTAAAAAACAGGATAAATAAGGAGAAGACCATGAGTAACCATTTTTTTGCAATGCACTCAAGAATGAAATATATAAACCGCTGGGCGCTGATGAGAAACACTGTCAGTGAAAATATCAGCGAGCACAGCAATGACGTGGCAGTTATTGCCCATGCTCTTGCCGTGATTAAAAACGTACGCTTCGGCGGTAACCTCAATGCAGAAAGAGCTGCCTTTTTAGGTCTCTATCACGATATGACAGAGATTATCACAGGCGATATGCCCACTCCCGTTAAATATCACAGTGATGATATGCGTGAAGCTTTTAAAGAGGTTGAAGATAAAGCTGGAAGAAAACTTCTTTCTATGCTCCCTGAAGATATGGCAAGGTACTATGAAAGTGCATTTTTTGTCGCTGAGGGCGATGAATATCTCTGGCAGATAGTCAAGGCAGCCGATAAGATTTCTGCGCTGATTAAGTGTATAGAAGAAAAAAATGCAGGCAATAATGAATTTGGCAAAGCTCTTGAAAGCACGAGAGCTGCCACCGAAAATATGAATATGCCGGAAGTCCGGGTCTTTCTTGATGAGTTCCTGCCCAGCTTTTATCTTAGTCTTGATGAGCAGAACTAGTCTTGCTTTTAGTGAGTATTGCACAGTTTAGCCATTAGGTGCCTTAGTTTTTGTTGAGAATAACAAAATTTTAAATAATTGGAAAAAAATCATTAAAAAGGTTGAAAAAATAAAAGAAATCAGCTATTATATTAGGGTAGATTTTTTTAAAAATTCAATTGCAATATTGGAGGAAAAAATTATGTCAGTAAAAGTTGCTATTAATGGTTTCGGCCGTATCGGTCGTCTCGCTTTCCGTCAGATGTTCGACGCTGAAGGTTATGAAGTTGTTGCTATCAACGACCTCACAAGCCCCAAGATGCT
>JAZRDY010000060.1:0-10434 GCA_045660525.1 Acutalibacteraceae bacterium
TTTCACTTTCACAGTTTCAAGCAACGACATAAACTCTTTCGAATACTGCATATCCATATAAGTTGTGGGCTCATCGAGAATAACAACCCTTGTATTCTGAGCAAGCACCATTGCAACATAAGCCTTTTGTCTTTCACCGCCGGAAAGCTCTGTGAGATATTTATTCTCGATATCTTTTATATTTGTGTCGGATATTGCTTTTTCTACACACTCGTTATCAGCTTGTGTAAAACTCTTGCCTATATCAAGATAAGGACTTCTGCCCATTTTTACAAGGTCTTTAACAGTAATATGCGGTGTCGGCAAAATCTGAGGTAACATAGCAATTAGTCTGCCTTTTTCTTTAAGGCTCATCAGCCTTATATCTTTGCCCTCATAGGTTATGCTGCCCATATATTTTTTCTCCGCACCAATGCAGGATATAAGAGTCGTCTTACCGCTGCCGTTTTTGCCGATAACAGCCGTTATGGTGTGCGGCTTAAGAGCAAAACTAACGCTCTGCAATATCTCTTTAGATGGCACTTTTACAGTGATATTATCAAACTTCAGCACTATGCTTCCTCCTTAACAAAAGATAAAAAAGAAACGGCGCACCAATAAATGCCATAACTATACCAACGGGAATTTCCGACGGTGCAAAGAGGACTCTGCCGATTAAATCAGCCACTATCACAAGAATAGCACCAAGCAGTGCAGATACACCGAGCAAATCTTTTAAAGCCGAACCAACAAGCTTTCTGCCTATGTGTGGCACAACAAGACCAACAAAACCGAGAAGACCTGCAAAAGAAACCGTTGCTGCCGCCGAAGCAGATGCGAGCACAAGACAAAGAGTTCTGACTACTCTGACATTGACTCCTAAGGATAAGGCAATGCTGTCACCGAGACATAAAATATCAGCCTTAGGAGCAATAAACAATGCTGTTAAAAAAGACATTGCTATAATAAGCAACGGCATTTTCAATTCCGCAATATCAACATCCGAAACTCCGCCAACAGAAAACGTGTTGTAATTTGCGAGTAAATCGCTGTCAAAATAAGATATAAAGGATATACAGGCATTAAGCAGTGTTGTCACCGCTATGCCGGCAAGAATAACCACCGATTTAGAGGTGCCGACTTTCGAAGATACAGCTATAATCAGCATAGTCGTAAGAAAAGCTCCGAAAAAAGCTATAATCGGTCTTATGTAAAAATTCGTCGGTAGAAAAAGCATCGTGAGAATTACAGCAAAGCCCGCACCCGCATTAACACCGATAATATTTGGGGAAGCAAGAGGATTTTGTGTAACAGCCTGCAAAAGCACGCCCGAAACCGACAATCCCGCACCGGCTAATAGTGCACCTGAAATTCTCGGCAGACGTACCGAATATATAATTGTTGTAAATGTTTCATAGCCTGTTTTTCTCAGCAGTGCCGAAAGGAAGTCGTCCCAACTCATCTGAGCCGAGCCAAGTCTGAGAGAGATCAAAACCGTAACTGCCAAAACTAACACAAGGCAAATTTTTCCGTATACAGATTTGAAGAAAAGATTATTTTTCAATTTTGCCACCTGAATAAAGAATTTTGTAAAGATATTCATAACTTTCCGCCCAACGCTCACAAGGCTTATAATGGAATAAATCCTTGGGCAGATAGTGTACATTGCCATTTTTTACAGCCGAAAGCTCTTTCCAGCCATAAGATGAAAACAGATTTTCCATATAGCTCTTACCGTCTGTTTCGTCACCCATAATTGAAATAAAAATAAACTCGGGGTTCTGCAGAAGAATTTCTTCAAGACTCAGACTATCAAGCAGAATTTCCGCTTCATCAGCTATATTTATACAGCCTAATTCTTTCAGCATCTTAGCCGCAAAGTTATCCTCAGCTCTCTTGGCCTTGGCTGAACTTGCGGTGCTGCCTGAACGAATAAAGAGCACCGTGGGAGCATAGCTCTGCAAAACAGTGTTCATCTTTATCTCTTCTATTTCACTGAGGACATCATCGCCGTAGAGCTTCATATTTTCGTTAGCATCAAGAAGGCTTGTACATATAGTAAGTGCCTTCATATAATCCTCAATACTGTCAAGACGCATACCGGCAGTTGTTATATTGTTTTTTTCCAGAATATCGGCAGCTTTGCATTGTGCCTCAACGTCAAGAGAATAAATAACAAAGTCCGGCTTATATGAAATGAGCAGTTCTGTATCAATAATCTTCCCTGCACCTTTATCGACTAATAACACGTTCTCGGAACAAATTCCTCTTTCAACACTTTCTCCGACTGTAATTGCTACTTCGCCACCGGCAAGAGTCCACACATCGGCAAGTGATGAAAATAACACTGCCACCTTTCGAGGCTTTTCAGTCAAGGTAACCTTTGCACCCGAAAAATCCTCGAACTGATGAAAATAAAATATGTCGCTGTCATTATTCTGAGGCCTACTTGTTTCAAAAACACCCAAAGCAAAAATGATAACTGCAACAAAAACAACCGATATTATAAGATTTTTATTTTTCATTCATTTTCACCTGAACCGAGAATTGTTTTTTCAACATTTTCAAAGCCTATACGTGCAATAGTATCAGCAAATCTTTCACCGGGAGTACCGTTTTCTTTATAGAAATTTATTGTCTTTTCGATAACATCAAGTACATCTGTCTTGTTTTCTAATATTTTTGAAAAAGGAATACCGCGAGCTACTTTTTTGCCCCATCTGCCACCGATATAAATTCTGTAACCTTGCTGTTTCATTGAAAGAGCACCTAACTTGCACGACGGAATACATCTTCCGCAATGATTGCAGGTTTCGTCGCTGATAACAGCCTTTTTATTTTCAATTTTAATGTTGCCTATAGGACAAGCCTTGACACAAAGCTGACAGCCCACACATTTATCGGTGTCAACAACGGGAACCTTCTGACCGATAACACCAAGGTCATTTATATCAGGCTTTACACAATTGTTGGGACATCCGCCAACAGCTATTTTAAATTTATGCGGAAGCTTAACATCGTGATAACCGAGATAAAATTTTTCGTGAATTTCTTTTGAAAGATCAAAGGTGTCAATCAGACCGTACTGACAAGTTGTACCTTTACAAGAAACCACAGGTCGCACTTTCGGACCTGTGCCTCCGCATTCGAGACCCTTTGAATTGATAAACGCAATAAAATCATCTATATTTTCATATGCAATGCCTTGAATTTCAACTGTCATTCGAGATGTAAATGCTGCATAACCACTGCCGAATTTTTCACTTGCTTCGGCAACAGTACGCAAAAAGTCGCCGTTAACTCTGCCGTTAACAGTTAAGACACGACAATTAAATTTATCAGCCGTTGTTTTGTCTCTTAAAAATCCGAGACCTTTAACGCGTGCCACTTCATCAGCAGCTACTGTACAAACAGGAAGTTCATTGTTAACCATAATAAATCCTCCAAAACTAATCTACTTTATAGTATAACACTAAAAACAAAAAATTCAATAGAAAAACGTTTGTATTTATATAAGACTAAGTTTTCAAAAAAACTACCCCCACCTCATTACGAGGTGGGGGTTAAGTTTATTCAGTTTGCGATTACGTCAGTCGCCTACTCTTATTTGAAGATACCGAAAATTTTCTGGAAGAATTCCTTAATCTTCTTAATAAGTCTCTGGAACCAGTTGAGAGTTTCTTCACCTGAGTCAACCATATCGTCATGATCTTCATCATCACCGACTGTGTCGTCCCAAACGTGAGTGAGATTTTCCATAATGTTAGCAAGTGCTGCATATGAAAGCTCACCACCGGTACCGAGTGCTGCGAACATCTTATTGAAGATATCCTTAATTGCAGCTACATCACCCATATATGCTGCATCAATAACTACTGCCATGCCAAGAGCATAGAGAAGTGCTGAAACGATAATGTCTGATGTACCGTACTTCTGAGACATGTTGAACAGTTCGTTGACTGCGTATTTTACTGTCTGTTCTGCGCCACTCTGAAGTTCGAAGAATTCAACAAGCCACTTAACGAGTGCGTCTCTGTTATCTGCATCGTTGAAGATGTTAAGTACCCATGTAAGAACAACTACTAATGTATCACCAGCATCAGCTACGATAGCTGTCTGTGTGTTCTTATATGCGTTTGCATCGTACTTGTTGAGCTTGCCATCCTTATCAGCATCAGCTACTGCATAGTCAGCATATCCATCAGCTTTCATACGTGTCGCAAATGAGTTTGCCCATGTATCCTTGCCAGGAGCATTGCCCGGGTTGGAGCGTGATGTAGCAACTTCCTTAGTTGAGTCGCCACCCTGCTCAACGAGGTTCTGCCATTTAATTACAGGGATACGAAGGTCAAGCTTGATACCTGAAACCTGAATGAAGTTACCAAGTGCAATGCTATGGAGAAGTTCTTCAAGTCTGAGGAAGCTTTCAAGTTCAATACCGAGGATCGGAAGAACGATGTTAAGTACGTTGTAAACAGGAGCAAGAATGTTCTTCACTGTGAGGAGAAGACCGTCATTCATGAAGTAGTAAGCAATGTTCGGAAGAACTGTAAGAAGATATCTTACGGGCTGATTATTGCCAAGAATGTTCTTAACAAGCTTAGCTACCATTTCAAGTACATAACCGAGAGTCATTGTACCATCCTTGCGGATTGCTTCTGCGTAAGCACTCTGAGTCTTAGTTTCGCTTGCTGTGAAGCCGAGAGCTTCGATGAGCGGGATAAGACCGTAATCATAACCGTTACCACCCTTGATATTAACGATACCAAGTACGTTGAGGTACTTGCCTTCGCCGTTAAGAAGGAGACCGAGAATTTCGTTGAGCGGTGTAAGGATACCTGCAAGAGCCTTAACGAAGCCATCAAGCTTAGCGTTAAGAGTATCGTTAGCAGTGAAGCCCCAGTTGATGTCTGTAAGAGTACCAACATCTGCCCATGTAGCATCTTCACCAAGTTTATTCACAACAGGTGCAAGCTTGCTGAGGAAGCTATCAAGGTATGAGTAGTTAACGCCCTTATAGGTTGTCTTCAATGCTGAGATTGAAGTGTAGAAGCCATAAGGTGTAAGGTCAAGGACAAGTCTGTTTTCATCTGTATTCTCTTCATCCTTGCTGTTCTTCACGTAGAATTCAAGACCCTTAATTGTTGTAAGGATGCCTGCTACTGAATCGTCTGCAAGAAGACCGAAGATTGTATTAGCAAGACTTGTTACAAGATCAGGTGTAATGAGGTTACCAAGAATTGAGTTGAGTGAACCAAGACCTGCCTTGCTGAGGATATCATTGATAAGTCCGTCGATGTTGTCAGCAATGATATCAGCATTCTGCTCGGTGTAAACAAGATATGAGCTCTTGTTATAATCTACACCCTTAAGAACGTTATTCTTTGAATCCTTGTAGTTAAGAGGAGCATTCTGGATAGGCTGATATGATACTTCGTCACTGAAGATGTCAGCGATTACATCGAGGATCTTTGAGGGATCTTCAATAATCTGGTCAATGAGCTTCTTAATTTCGCCACTGATACCAAAGTTTTCAAGAAGTGCTTCAACATTAACTGCATCAAGAGCTGTTTCGATTACTGCAAGGAATGTTGCAGCAATGTCACCCTTAACGGTCTTATAGCTTGTGCCGTTATAGATATCATACTTAGTTGAAAGGTTAGTTGTTCTGAAGTCAACCTTGCCGTCCTTATTTGCATCAGCACCAGCTGTTGCAGCAAGTTCGAGCCAGTTGAGGTTGAGACCGCCATCCTTAAGAAGAGCCATTGTCTGACCGTTTACAGTAAGTTCGATGCCTGCAAGCAGACCGTTGATGAGTTCAGCAAGAGCTTCGCCTTCAACGATTACATGGATACCTGCATCGTAACCAACGTGTTCTGCACCGATGAATGTTGTAACAACCTTAGTTGTTTCATCAATCAGAGTATTAGGATCGTCGTCTCTTTCCTTACCGATGTTACCAACATTGATGATGATAGAAATCGGGAAGATTGCGTCAACCTTTTCAAGGAGCATATTGATGGGAGCGATGAGGTTATCAACGATTGTTGTAATGTCATCGTTACCGATTACGTATAAGAGGTTAGCGAGGATATCAGCAACCCATGAGATCGGATTGTTGAGAACGCCGTCATCATTACGTGTGCCGTCAGCATTCTTAGAACCAAGAATCTTATCAAGGAGCTGGCTGAGGATCGGGTAGAGTACGCTGCCTGTTTCTGCAACGTTCTGAGCGTAAACAGCATAGCTGTCAGCGCGTACACCGAGGAGTTCGAGGAGCGGGATAATAGCGTAGTTGTAACCCATACCGCCCATGAGTACGTTGATTTCACCAAGAGCGCCGAGAGTCTTACCAACTGTTGTGCCATCGAACTTAGCTCTTTCCTGACCACCCATAAGGATGATTTCAAGAACAGGATTAAGCGGGATAAGGAAGTCACATACAAGGTTTACAAGGTCTTCAAGACCGTTGATACCCCAAGCATAGCCGTTGAACTTGCGTTCGCCGTCTACTTCTGTGCTGTGGTTGTCCCAAACCTGAGCCCATGTCTCAGCATTGCCGATGAAGTCAGCAAGCTTAGAACCAAACTTAACTGAATCTGCGAATGCCTGAGGAGCAATGTCAAGAGTTGTGAGTGTGGTAAGTTCTGTTACATAACCGAGAATCATATCGATTGTTTCTGCAGGAAGACCTGAAAGGAGTTCTACGATCATACCGATAAGTGAGTCAGCTATGCTATCACCGATGAAGCCGTTTACAAGAGCTTCAAGTGATGTTACTTCCTTACCTTCACTGTCTGTAAGGCCTACAAGACCAAGGATTGCAGGAATGAGAGCATCAAGATTTGATACTACGTCTGCGAACTGTGCCTGCTTATTAGCATCGGCAATATTTGTAATCTTTATAAGTTCATCGTTGTTATATGCCTTGTATTCTACAAGATACTTAACAAGGAGTGAAAGGAGTACATCGAGTACAGCTTCTTCTTTACCTGCAAGTGAGGTAAGGATGCCGTAGATCATATTGTCGTTGCCCTGATCGTCTTTTGCTGCGATACCAAACTGCTTGCAAAGGATTTCAAGGAAGTTCTTTGAAAGTACAGTCTTAAGTACGAACATAAGAGCGTCGCCGGTATTTACAGTCCAATCTGTAGTTTCCTTACCGATGTCTGAATCAGCAGGACGTGTTGATGTGTAAGTTGTAGTTGAAGTGATGTTGCCATCATTGTCTCTTACAACTGTGTTGTTAACTTCGATTGCAGCCTTAGCAAGATCGATGAAGAATGTATCGGGAAGTGCATTGATCACGTGGATAACTTCGCCATCAGCCTCGAGTTCAAGGTTGGGAAGTAAGCCGTTAATGAGATCGATGAGAACCTTACCGTTATCATCAGCAATCTTGAGAATATTTGTGATATTCAAGGGCTTGCCGAGGAGCTTAGCACCTGTGAGACCTGCGATAAGTGCATCAACTTCTGCTCTTGAAATTGTGCCTTCAAGTGCATTGAGAAGTGAAAGTACAGGTGAAACAAGGTTGGTGAGAACTACTTCAACACCGTTGTTTGCGATGAGGTAGCTGAGGTTCGATACAAGCTTGAGGATTGTATCGAAGGGACGAGCACCAAGATTGTCAACAAGAGCAAGTACATAGTCAACTGTGAGTCTGAGTGCATCAACTGCGTTATCTGTTGATGTAAGATCTGTCCATGTTGCGCCCATCTGATCAAGGCCAAGACCCTTGAAGAGATAGTAGATAGCATTTTCGTAACCTTCGTTACCAAGAAGCTTGATAGCGCTTGTGCCGTCAACTACTGCAAGTTCAAGATCTTTACCTGTAAGAAGGAATGCAAGTACAGGTTCAACAGCTTCAAGAATTGCGAAGATGTTGCCAAGGAATTCTTCCTTAGTATCAACGCCGCTGAAGATAGGATCGATTGATTTAACACCGTCTACAGTCTTTGTATGAGCAGCGATTACGTCAGCCCATGTGATTGCCTTCTTACCTGTTGCAACACCAGCTTCGTCAAGAATGTCTGCACCGGTGCCTGTAATGCCGTCAGTTACATACTTAGTAAATTCAGCATTATTAGCTTTAGCAGCAAAGCCTGCAGGTGAAAGGTCAATACCAAGAAGATTGTTAAGTGTACCGCAAAGTGATTCGCTTAAGAAGCCACCGATTGTACCAACAACAAGGTCAGTGATTGTGTTCATCATATCCTGAGTGAACAGCATATCGTTGAGAAGTGTGTTGATGAGGTAGGTGAGATCAGCTGTCTTACCTGCTGTCTGTGCTTCTGTTACGATATCCATAATATCCTTAAGGATACCTGTGGGATTGTCACCTGCGATGATGGGAAGAACAACAGGAATTGCCTTATTGATGAGTCTGTCGAGTGTTTCGATAGCGTCATCTGCCTTATCAGTGAGATCCTTCTTATAGTTTACTTCACCAAGGAATTCGAATGCCATTGTAAGAACATCGATATCGTATTCGCCTGTGAGTACAAGAAGTACTGTACCGAGAAGGTTGATAATACCTGCGGGTTCTGAGAGAACTTTATTGATGAGGTTCTGGATTGTCGGATCGAGTTCAACGTCGCCGATAAGTCCGAGAACGAGATCTTTAATTACAGCAACGTTATCCTGTGTAAGGATTGCATTGAGAATTGCAACAAGTGTATCAGCAGGAACACCCTGGATATTCTTGTAAGGATCGTTGCCGTTGCCGAGAACTTCTACAGTTTCGCCAACTGCATAGTTGTAAACCATCTTAGAGTTAGTATAAGCAATTGCACCGTTAGCTTTTTCTGCCATCTGAGCAGCAAGACCGAGCCAATCAAGGTTGATTGTTATACCGAGAGGTTCTTTCACGCCATCCTTATCAAGATCAAGTTCGATCTTAGCAAGGATATCAGCGATAAGAGCATTGAGGCCTTCACCGTCAACATCGAAGTAGAAGCCGGGTTCAAGACCCTTCTTACCTTCAATGTCGAAGTCAGCAACAAATTTACCGTTTTCGATTGCTACCTTAACACTGATGGGATATACATCACATACAGCATCAAGGAGTTCGTTAATGGGAGCTACAAGGTTGTTAACTACTGTGTTGATACCATCTGAACCGATGAAGTAGAACAAGTTAGCAACAAGACCAAGTACTTCGCTGATGGGAGCTGCAAGGATTTCCTTAACTCTGTCAACGATCATCTTAAGTACGGGATAGAGTGAACCCTGAACTGTTGAAGCTGCATCGTATTCAGCCTGGCTGAGTACATCTGCACCAAGAGCCTCGAGGAGAGGAATAAGTGCATAGTTGTAACCGTAACCACCGTTGATTCTGATGTCATCACGTGAGTATTCACTGCCATCCTCAAGAGCGATAATCTGCTTACCGCTGAGAAGGATCTGGAATACTACATCGAGAGGCATAAGAAGGTCAGCTGCGAAGTTCACAACATCGTCGATTGTTGCAAGAGCAAAGTCGAACTTGTCAGCGCCTGACTTAAGAACATACTTGTCACCTTCAGCTACGAAGCGGTTATCACGAACTTCAGCCCATGTCTTAGCATCACCGATAAATTCAGCAAGCTTAGAGTTGAACTTAGCTGATGTTACGAATGTCTGAGGATCAAGCTTGAGATCAAGGTTTGTGAGATCCTTAACATAACCAAGGATTGAATCGAGGTTTGCACCTGCGAGTGCGGGAACTAACAGACCCATAAGGAGTTCGCCAAGGGTTGCACCTGCGATAAGACCGTTAATGAGTGCTGTAAGGTCGCTATCCATGTTAAGGAGACCGAGAACTGTACCAAGAATACCATTGAGAGCTGTGATAGCACCGGGAAGTGCTGTTCTGATTTCAGCTTCGTTACTACCGAATGCTGAGTAATCAGCATCTGCATAAGTCAGATCGCTCTGAGGAATCTTATTGTAGGAAACTTTGTAATTTTCAAGGAGCATGAGGATAAGCTCTACGATATCCATTTCCTTATCAACGAGACCGTTGAGGATTGTGGAAACAGTACCGCCACCTATCTTATTGCCAAGAACTGCAAGGAAGTTGTCACTGAGAACTGTATCAAGAACATACATAAGTGTCTCAGCTGCGTCATAATCCCAAGCCTTAGCAGTTGTACCTTCGTTTTCTGTTACCTTAACAGCATACTGTGAAAGTTCAACGAAGAAGTTATCAGGAAGGAGATAGAGTACACCAACTACCTTACCTTCTTCAGTTATTTCAAGTCCACCGATAAGCTTGTTAATAAGGTTAACAAGGTTTGCACCGCCGTTATTGCCGATTGCAAGAAGTTTTGTAAGACCGTAACGTTCAGCATCATCGCCTTCACCGATTACGATGAAGTTTTCAAGGATTGAATCGATTGTTGCACGTGAGATTACGGGCTCGAGAAGCTCAAGAATTGAGAATACGGGAGCAAGAAGGTTCTTGATGATAGG
>JAZRDY010000061.1:0-1771 GCA_045660525.1 Acutalibacteraceae bacterium
CTGCGGCTTCAAAGATGCCTCGCGTTGATGCTATCGGTGTATCATCAGCAGGTGTTTATATCGATAACAGAATTATGGTTGCATCACTTTTCCTCAAGGTAAGCGATGAAGATTTCGATAAGAAAGTTAAGAATATGTACCGCGACGTTGCAAAGGAAATCGGTGCTGATATTCCTATCGAAGTAGCAAATGACGGCGACGTTACTGCTCTTGCAGGTGCTATGGATCTTGATGACAACAGTGTTCTCGGTATCGCTATGGGTACCAGTGAAGCAGGCGGTTATGTTGATCCCGACGGCAATATCACAGGATGGCTCAATGAGCTCGCATTCGTTCCCGTTGACTTCTCAGAAGAAGCTATGGTTGACGAGTGGTCAGGCGACTACGGCTGTGGCGTTAAGTACTTCTCCCAGGACGGCGTAATCAAGCTTGCTCCTTTTGCAGGTATCGAACTTGATGAAAGCCTTTCTCCTGCTGAAAAGCTCAAGGTTGTTCAGAAGGCTATGGCTGAAGGCGACCAGAGAGCAGCTGATATCTACGATACAATCGGTGCATACTTCGGCTATGCAATTGCATATTATGCTGAGTTCTATGACATCAAGCACGTGCTTATTATGGGTCGTGTAACATCAGGCGAAGGCGGACAGATTCTTCTTGAAAGAGCACAGGAAGTTCTCGATGTTGAGTTCCCCGAGCTCGCAAAGAAGATTCAGCTTCACATCCCCGATGAGAAGTCAAGAAGAGTTGGTCAGTCAGTTGCTGCTGCAAGTCTTCCTAAGATTAAATAATAAGATAAAAATTAAAGGACGGTGAAAACCGTCCTTTTTTATTTCAAATTGGATTTAGAGGTGGGTGCAGTGGCCCATAGCCGAAGAACCTTAAGGCTCCATTAAATAGCCGTTAGAGAGATTTAATGGAGCCGACTTTGCCTTCTTCATCACACTTACATATTTATCGCTCGCCGCGGGGCGTGACTTTTGCTATCGCCCAAAAGTAACCAAAAGACGATGATTCTTTATTTATCTTCACAAAGAAAAAAGCCACCGCATTACTGCAGTAGCTTTAAATGTACAATTACTGTTCGATTGCGTAAACGCTAACCTTTTTGCGATCCTTGCCCATACGCTCAAACTTAACTTTACCGTCGATGAGAGCGAAAAGTGAGTCGTCTGAACCTCTGCCAACGTTGTTACCGGGATGGATGTGAGTACCACGCTGCTTTACAAGGATGTTACCAGCGAGAACGAACTGACCGTCTGCGCGCTTAACACCAAGTCTCTTTGATTCAGAGTCACGACCGTTACGGGTTGAACCCATACCTTTTTTGTGAGCAAATAACTGGATATTTATCTTAAGCATTTGTTACACCTCCGTATTATTCTTAAACAGTTTCTGTTTTGCAGGTTATATAACTGTTATAGTCCCCTGCGAGTGATTCCAGGTGAAGTCTTAAACCTTTGAGATGAGCCTGAGCTTCTTGAAACTTATCTTTGAGGATAAATTTCAGATATGCTTCCTCGACCTCGATATCAGCCTTTACACCAACTATTTCAGTCAACGTGTTAGCTGTCAGATAAGCCGCCGAAGACACACTTGCACAAACAATGTCGTAACCCTCGTCGTCATATCCGCTGTGGTCTTTTATGAGAAAGCCTTTGAGCATCTCATCCTTTTCGTAAAAAACTACCTTCGTCATGACTTAAGCGTTGATAGCTGCGATTTCAACCTTAGTGTAAGGCTGTCTGTGACCCATCTTACGCTTAGCATTCTT
>JAZRDY010000062.1:0-3014 GCA_045660525.1 Acutalibacteraceae bacterium
TACGGTCAGCAGATGCCTCAGCAGGGTTACGGCCAGCCTATGCAGGGTAATATGTACAATCAGCAGAATGCTTACAATCAGCAGGCTGCTTACGGTCAGCAGGCTCCTCAGAATAATGCTGCATTTGCTCAGGCTGCTTCAGCAACATGGGTTTGTGATTGCTGCGGCACCACCAATGACGGTGCTTTCTGCACAGGTTGCGGCAACAGAAGAGGTTAATTAAACTGTGAAAGCAAAAATAGTTATGATTCCCATTGTTATTATTCTCATTATTTTGTCTCTTTTCGCTTTAAAAAGATATATAGATAACAGTGTTCTTGATAAAAATGGAATGGTAAGAACACCTGAAGAAGAGATAGTCCTGTGCAGCTACTCCTGTGGTGGCGGCATGGATGGCTCGTCTGAAACACTCGAAATCCGAATGACCGAAAGCGGCAAAGCTGTTGTTACATATGATTACAGCTCACTTACATCTGATAAAGAAATATCAGAAACTGCAGAGGTTTCAGCTGATGCCATAAAGGAAATTAGAGACATCTGTAAAAAGTACAGAATATTTTCCTGGGGCGAACTCAGGCAGACAGAGGAAATTCTCCTTGATGCCCCGATAACCTCGGTTTATGTAACTACGGGCGAAGATGAGTACTCTTACAGCAGTAATGATATTATTCCCGAATATGGGATGGGAATAACAACTGAGCTTTATAACTCAATGATAAAACATATAAAAGGAGTTGATTAAATGTCAACCTTACTTGAACAGAAATGTCCTTGCTGTGGCGGTGCAATAGAGTTTAATGCAAGCACACAGAATATGAAGTGTCCTTACTGTGATGCAGAGTTTGATGTTGCCGCAATGGAGCAGGCCGCACAGAAATCAGCAAATGCAGGTCAGGACAATTTCAATTGGAATTCACAGTCGGCTCAATGGCAGCCTGACGAAATAAGTGGAATGGGTGTATATACCTGTAAATCCTGTGGCGGTGAAATCGTAGCAGATGCAACAACAGGTGCAACAAAATGCCCTTACTGTGATAACCCCGTTGTTATGACAAGTCAGTTTGAAGGCGGTCTGAAGCCTGATCTTATTATCCCTTTCAAATATGATAAAAAGGCGGCTAAAGAAGCTCTTAACAAATATATCGCATCAAAGAAAATGGTGCCTAAGATTTTCAAGGACCAGAATCACATTGATGAAATCAAGGGCGTTTATGTGCCTCATTGGCTTTTTACGGGCACTGCAGTTGCAGATGCTGATTTCAAGGCTGAAAGAGTGCGCACCTGGTCTGACAGCAATAACAATTACAGAGAAACATCTTTTTATGACTGTTACAGAACCGGTACTATGGATTTCTATAATATTCCCGTTGACGGCTCTTCAAAAATGGATGACACACTTATGGAATCCGTTGAGCCTTTCAATGTCAGTGAAGCAGTACCATTCAGCACCGCATATATGGCAGGCTATCTTGCCGATAAATATGATGTTGACCTTAATGCGAGTATTCCCAGAGCAAATGAAAGAGTAAAGAACAGTGCTGTTTCAGCTCTTGAAAAGACTGTCGCAGACCGCATGTATTCATCGGTAATTCCTCAGTTTTCTCAGGTTAATATAGCAAACGGTTCTTATGCATATGCTCTTTATCCCGTGTGGATTCTCAATACCACCTGGAACGGCAAGAAATATACCTTTGCTATGAACGGTCAGACAGGCAAGTTTGTCGGTGATCTTCCTCTTGACAAGAGTGCTTTTTGGAAAAAGGTAGCAATTCTTACACCTGCTCTGAGTGCTGTAGCATATGGCATCATCTGGGCATTAGGAAATATGTAAGGAGGTAAGAATGATGAAAAATAAAGTTTTTGCAATTTTAACAGTAGTTGTTCTTTGCCTTGCAATGCTCCTTCCCGTATCAGCGGCAAGCACACATATTTTTGACCAGACGAATGCCATCGGCAACATCAGTACTCTTGAAACCTATGCTCAGAAAATCGAAGATGACTATGGATACAGTGTTCTTCTTTCAGTTATTGACGGTGTAGGTGCTGAGGGTACATATGGCTATTGTGAAGACCTCTATAATGCCAATGCAACAAAGGAAAACGGTATCGCACTTACATATAACTACGGCGATAACAAATATGCTTTCTACTGTGCAGGCGAAGCTGAAAATCTTTTCCCTGAAGATATTCAGGATAACACTCTTTGGAACGCATTCGCTTATACTGAAACCTATTATGAGGGTGCTTATGCTTATCTTGCAGCTGTTGAAGAAATTATAAGCAAAGCTCCTGCAGCTACAAAGCCCGTAACAGATGCTCCCGAAACAGAGCCGACAACTGAGTTTGTACCCGTTAACAGAACTCTCAGCCTCGTTGAAGACTATGCAGATGTACTTACAGACACTGAAGAAGCTGAACTTCTTGCAAAGCTCGAATCACTTGGCGAAGCAAACGATATTGAAGTCGGTGTTGTTACTGTTGACTCCTATGACGGTAAGGATCCTCAGGCATTTGCTGACGATTTTTATGATTATAACGGCTACGGCTACGGTGAAAACGATGACGGCTTTATCGTTGTATTCAATACAGGTGAGGGCGACGGAAACAGAAATATTGCAATTTCAACTCACGGCAAGGGTATCGACCTTCTCACTGATATGGAAATAGATGTGATTATCGAAATGATGATTACTCCCATAAAAAACGGTGATTTTGCAGGCGCCTTTGATAACTTCGTTTCTGAGTGTGAAAATGCTGTTGATACAAGCGTTTCTCTTCTTGCTATACCTCTTGCAATTGCAATAGGCTTCGGTCTTGCTTTCCTTATTGTGAAGATTCAGGCTTCAAAGCTCAAGACCGTAGTACAGAAGGCAGATGCAGCTGATTATGTAGGCAATGTTGTGCTGACTTATCAGAATGATCAGTTTATGTACAGAAATGTAATAAGCTCACCAAAAGTAAAGAGCGACTCAAGCTCAACACATACAAGCTCCTCAGGCCGTACTCACGGAGGC
>JAZRDY010000063.1:0-20287 GCA_045660525.1 Acutalibacteraceae bacterium
CAAACCTTCGGTAACGAAAGGAATCATAACATTCATTACCTTTGTGATAATGTCGTCTTTTGTCAGGTCGCCTTCGTCATCATCTGTGAAAACATCAAAGCCTGTAGAAATAGGATTCTGGTCGCCGTCAACTAAGTCAACGCTGCTGCCTGCGATGAAGATAATGGGATACTTAACTCTGGCGTTTGTTACTGCTGACGCCGCAGGAGCCATAACAGCAAAAAGCATAATGAGTACGAGAGAAAGAGAAATCAGTTTTTTGATCTTTGTCATTTTTATCATCCTTTCAGTTTTGTTTATCTCAATATATTACAGAAGATCTCTGAACATATAGATGTTCTTTTTGTCAGGCTTGATTATGCCTGCTTCCATTTTCTTAACGATTTCAACGATGCGGTCGTTGATAGGTGTTGCTACGCCGTGCTTTCTGCCGAATTCACATACAACACCGTTGATTGCATCGATTTCACAGGGCTTGCCCTTTTTTAAGTCCTGAAGCATTGAGGGCTCGATAAGTCTGTGCTTTTTCATAGCGATGGGAAGAAGAGCACAGCCGAATGCACGTTTGAGAGCGCCTTTGTAATAGAAAAGGCCAACGATGTTTTTGCCCTGGACGGGAGCGAAAGTAACGCCTGCTGCGTGGCCGACATCAATACACTCTTTCATACAGCGGATAGCAACCTTTTTGCCCTCGTCACTTTCTGAAATATCACCGAATACGCCGCCGACAACAGTGCCGAGGCCTGAGAAGGTTGCGTTGATAAGAAGCTTTGACCAACGTGCACCGAGAAGATTTGTTTCTTCGTGCACCGGGCACATAAGCTCAAGAAGATCTTTAACCATTTTAAACTGCTTGTCTGTTACGCCGTCCATCTTACCCATATGGAAAGAGAGACTGTCAGTTTCGCTTGTGAGCTCGCATACGCCGGGCTCGATCAATGCTGCACCCCATTCAACAGCGCAGCCCATAGTGTGGTTTTCGCCTACGATTTCAGCAATGCCCGGTTCGGGGATACCGTTTTGAAGAGTAACGATAACACCGTCGTCACTGAGATAATCTTTGAGCATTGTCACAACTTCTTTATTGTGAAGCTGTTTTGTGAGAAGTACGATTACATCATATTTGCCTTCCATCTGATCGGGAGTAATAGCTTTGACAGGTACTGTCATTTCTGTTGTGCCTGTAATGCGCGCGCCTTTTTCGTTGAGAAGTGCCACGTGAGCTTTGTTGCGATTGATAAGATCGATTTCACCACCGTTTTTTGTGATAAATGCACCGAGTACAGTGCCTAATGAACCTGCACCGTAAATTGCGTATCTTGCCATAAATAAAACCTCCTGCATAATCTATATAATATAGTATTTAATTCCACCTTTTATTTTATCACCATTCTTAAATTTTATCAATAGCTTAAATGATAATTGGGAATAAACCGTATGCAGAAAATTCATATTTTTATAAATTCGTTAAATTTTTTTATATAAAACTATTGCATATCACTTTAAAGTGTGATATAATCCGTAAAAATTGAATAAATCCCGTTGAAACTTTAAGAATTGCACCTGCAAGACTGAAAGTGAAGGGGACTCTGGAGAATCTCTTAAGTGAGTGCCGAAGGTGCAAGGGTAAAACCGAATCTCTCAGGCAAAAGGATAGAGTATAAATTTATAACCTTGAGTGAGGGGTTATAATCTGCAATTATTTTGCATATCTATTTTTCAGAGTTGCTTTTATTGGCAACTCTTTTATTTTTCCTTTAAAACGACCTTTATCTGATTCCCCTAAAAATATTTATTTAAAGGAGCGTACGTATTATGGATATGTTATTATCAATCGTACAAAAAATCAATCTTTATCTCTCAGACTACATCCTCATTATCCTCCTAGTGGGTACAGGCTTGTTCTTCACTGTCAAGACACGTTTCGTTCAGGTGCGTTGTTTTGGTGAAGGTATGAAGCAGGTATTCGGCGGTATGTTCTCAAAGGATAAGAATCAGAGCGGTATCAGCTCATTCCAGGCTCTTGCAACTGCAGTTGCAGCTCAGGTTGGTACCGGTAACATCGTTGGTGCTTGCGGTGCTATTCTTATCGGTGGCCCCGGTGCTATCTTCTGGATGTGGATTATTGCTTTCTTCGGTATGGCTACAATCTACGCTGAGGCAGTTCTCGCTCAGGAAACAAGAGAAGTTCAGGCAGACGGCACTGTTGTCGGTGGTCCTATCTTCTACATCAAGAAAGCTTTCCCCGGCAAATTTGGTAAAGCAATCGCTTTATTCTTCTCATTTGCTACATTCCTCGCTCTCGGTTTCATGGGTGCTATGGTACAGTCAAACTCAATCAGCTCATCATGCAACACAGCTTTCGGTATTCCCAACTGGATTATCGGTATCATTGTAGCAGCTGCATCAGCTCTTATCTTCCTCGGCGGTGCTAAGAGAATTGCTTCAGTTACAGAAAAGCTTGTTCCCATTATGGCTATTCTCTATCTCATCGGTGGTATCATTATTCTCGTTATGAGAGCTAAATATCTCCCCGAAACATTCGCAATGATCTTCAAATATGCTTTCAGACCTGATGCTCTTATCGGTGGTGGTCTCGGTTATGCTCTTAAGACAGCTATCAGCCAGGGCGTTAAGAGAGGTCTCTTCTCAAACGAAGCTGGTATGGGTTCAACTCCTCATGCACATGCTCTTGCAGAAGTTAAGAAGCCTCACGACCAGGGTGTCAGCGCTATGATTGGTGTGTTTATTGACACTTTTGTTGTACTTACAATGACAGGTCTTGTTGTTATCTCAACACTTTATGCAGGTAACGGCATCCTCGCTTCAGGCACAGCGCCCGACGGTGTAAGCAAGGCTAATATGGCTCAGCTTGCATTCTCAAGCATTATGGGCAACGGTTTCGGTAACTCATTTGTAGCTATCTGTCTTCTCTTTTTCGCATTCTCAACAATCATCAGCTGGAACTACTTCGGTCACGTAAACTTCGTTGCTCTCTTTGGTAAAAAAGCAACTCCTATCTATATGATCGTTGCTGTTATATTTGTATTCCTCGGTTCAATTCTTTCAAACGACCTTGTATGGGAGCTTACAGATATGTTTAACCAGCTTATGGTTATTCCCAACGTGCCTGCACTTATTGCTCTTTCAGGTATTGTTGCAGCTTCAGCTAAAGCAAAGAAAAGCAAATAATAAACAAGAATTCATCTCTCTCACTCATATATAATTGGAAAAGACTGTCCGCTTTGTCGGGCAGTCTTTTCTGTTGTTTTTATAAAAAAAAGAGCCATCACCGAAGTGATGGCTGAGAAGTTGTATTACTGACCTATAAGAGATAAAAATGTCTGAAAGAATGACATCCAAGCTTCAATAAATGTGTTGAATAATGTTTCTAAGGTCATACTCTCAAAATCAGAACTGAGAATTTTGAGAATAGCACTGGGTGAAAAACCGCTGCCTGCTGCTGCAAGTAAATCAGAAATTGAGTTCATATATTATATCCTTTCTTCATATACTGGATTTTTTTGTGATTATATTATAACAAACATAAAAAACAATGTCAACAGTTGTTATATGGCAAGAATATTAATTTGTTTTTTCAATAATCTTGACAATATCTTCTCAGGGTGTATAATAACACCGACTTTAAAACAACAGGTGATACTTAATGAAAAGAAAAAACAATATGCTTGAGGGCAGTGCAGTAAAGAGCATTATCCTTTTTGCTTTGCCTATTATGGCGTCCTCTATGCTTCAATATAACTATAGCCTTGTTGATAATATAATCGTTGGCAGATATGTCAGTGAATATGCACTTGCCGCTGTTGGCTCTGTAGGGCCCATAAACTCATTCATTATCGGCGCGGCGTTGGGCCTTACCACCGGATTTTCCATCCCCGTGTCCCATGCCTACGGTGAAGGGAATAAAGAAAAGCTTGCCCGTTTTGCAGGCAGCAGTATGGTGCTTGCATTTCTCGTGGGCACAATAATTATGGTTGTATCACATATTGTTTCTCCGATACTTCTTCGGCTTGTTGGTACTCCTGAGGAAATTATTGACATTTCTGCGTCTTATATAAACATTCTTTATTACGGTGTGCCCATACAGATGCTTTCCAACAACTTTACGGCTATATCAAGAAGTGTTGGAGAAAGCAAGAAGCCTCTTTATTTCTTCTGCATCAGTGTGGTTGTGAATTTTGTGCTTGACCTGCTTTTTGTCAAAACCTTCGGTTGGGGTGTAGAGGGGGCAGCTGTTGCAACACTCATATCTCATTTTACAGCTTGTATGCTCAATGGTATATATGTCCTTCGTTTTAACAAGCAGGTAAACGTTACCAAAAAAGATCTGCACCTTGATTATAAAATCGCCTGGCGACAAATCAGACTCGGCATTCCTGTTTCAATTCAGTTTACCGTAACATCAATCGGTTCAATGTGTCTGCAGAGTGTTGTCAACTCTTTCGGCACAAATGTTATTGCAGGCTTTACCGCAGCGGGCAGAGTAGAGGGACTGACCAATATTCCTATGTCAGGTCTCGGTGTTGCTACTCAGACTTTCGTCGGTCAGAATTACGGTGCTAAAAATTACGACAGAATAATCAAATCTGTTAAAAAGATATTCTTTCTTGATCTTCTTGTATCGGTAGCAATGAGCATTACTCTTTACACCATAGCTGAGCCTATCGTCTCGATTTTTTCTGCCGATATGAGCCCCGAAATTATGACAGCGGCCAAGAGATACATTCTTGCTATTGCACAGTGTTACAGCCTTGTGGCAATACTCTTTGTTATGCGAAATACACTCCAGGGTCTCGGCTTTACCTATGCCAATTCTATTGCCGGTATAGGTGAGTTTTTCGGCAGACTCAGTGTGGCATTTATACTTACGCCGATGCTTGGCTTCGATGCGATCTGTTATGCAGGGCCTGCGGCCTGGCTTCTTGCGGATATACCTTTGATAATAATTTATCTTGTCAAACAGCATAAATTCAAAAAGCTTGCCTTGGGGCAAAACAACAGTACTCTGCCGTGTAATGCGACAGAGTAAACAAGCCTTGATGCTATTGACATTTTGTTAATAATATAATAAAATATAAAAGTAAAAAGCATAGCTTTTAAAATTTTTAGGAGGTAATGTGTAATGGATAACAAATTTTTCAAGTTTGTAGAAACTTACAAAGACGACATCAAAGCTTTTATCGAAGCACTTATCGAAGCTTTTAAGGCTATCTTCGCAAAGCTTGGTGAAGGCGAAGACGCAGCAGAATAATTTAATTCCCGCATGAAACAGCTGTCTTTCACAGACGGCTGTTTTTTTGTTTATATATTTTCAGTTTTAATGAAAACAATGTGTATTTTTGATAAATTTTGCTGGCGGTATGTTCATAAATCTTATTTTTTATTGACTGGGAGCTTTAAAATATAGTATGATTACACCGTCAATTATTTTCGGAGGTAAACTTATGAAAATATTAAATAAGGCTCTCAGTCTTTTTCTCTGTATAGTTATGGCTTTTTCGTGTGCAGTTATGCCGTCGGCAGTGCAGACGGAAAAAGAAGATACAACAGAGTTTTCTTACAGTCTTAAATATTATACTGAGCAAAATGATATATATAACGTTTCAAATATACTCGACGAAGTTGATAAATGGCTTGCGGAAAAAAATTATTCCGTTTCTGTTAAGGTAGGTCTTTACACTATAAAAGTAGACCTTACATCCATTGATGCCGTTTGTGAAAGTATAGATACTTTTGGAGGTCTTATTGAAAGCGCTGTAACTATTCTCAAGCCCTTTATCAAAGATCTTGCAGAGCTCAATCTTGATTCATGGCAAAAGGGGATGAAGCGAGGAAATCAGGATATAACCATTGTCAATGAATTTATAGAGCTTCTTTTTAACAATAAGGCACTGATCAAAAAGCTTTGCAACGGCACACTTGACGCAGGTGTATTCGATGAGGCTTTAAATCTTGAAAAACTTGTTGGTGAAGACGGTGTCGGCGGAGTTGCCAAAAAGTGGATAATAAGTCTGGTTTATGAAAAAGACAGCGCGGCATATAACAGTGCTTATGAAAAGTATAAAAACAATTTTGACGCGTTTGTTTACGGCGAGCTTTTAAATCACTTTGCAGACCAATATCTGCCGGGCTTCAAAATGACCGAAAAGTCAACAGTGGAATCTCTTATATGCGTGGCATTCGGTCTTGTGGTTGAAAAATATGTTAAACCCCTTATTGCCGACATCAATATCGACACGGCAACCAGCGAATACGAGGCTCTGAGAGCTCTTGACGGTCTTGTTAATCTTGATGGTTCAACATATGATTTTTCAAAGATAAAGTTTGATGAATCCAAGAGCTTTTTAAGTCAGGTGAATATGGTTGTGGGTGAAATCTTCACTCAGCTTATTCCGGGATATAAATGGCAAAGCGGTAACTATGACAAAATAAGCGAAAACATTGAGGGTGCATTCAAATATCTCGGCAGACAGTCGGGACTTATCGAAAATGCAGATGACCTGAGCTTCGATGAAATTGTTATGCAGATTATTGCTATTCTTGTGAAAAATGTTGATCTTCAGGGTGTGGGTGAGGGTGTTACGGAATGTGAAACCCTTGAAGATATGGCAAAGGTAGCTCTAATAAATATCACAGGCAATCTCGGCCTTGGTACCACATATAAAGATAACGATTCGTATTTTCTCGTAATGGGCGATATTGCTGCGCATTATCTCTATAACAATTTCAATGTTACAGACCTTGATGGTAAAACTCTTGTACCGGGTATGGGATACGATATTTTTGAGGTGGCAAATTTTGCCCTTAACTATCTGCTTTTTGATAAGCAATTTGGTGCATTCCTCGGTTTCAGCACAACAAAGAAAGAGTCAGTTTTCACTAAGGTTGATAAGCTTCTTGATTATTTCGGTGAAACAAAAGCCAAGGGAGTATCTTTCGATAGTGAAAAATTCCTTTTCGGCGACAGCAAAACCAAGGGTCTTATAGATGCAATTTTTTCTCTGGATATAGAATATATACTTGATATCACAGCTGTGCCTGCTCTTAAAAATGCAGGCAGTGTGTCAGCGGTGAAATTTATCTATAACTGCCTTCGTAATTTCATTAACAACTGGTCGGGCAAAACTATGATTCCCGCATATACTACGGGCGCTTTCAACAATGCTCTTAAAAATGAAAACGTAGCTGTGTTTGCCGAATACCTTATAGAGACTGTCAGCAAACGTAACACATCTTTCATCAAGGTTGCCGCTCTTGCAGGTAGCATACTGTTTAACGGTGATGACATATACCTCGGTGAGGTTTCAGCTAAGGTTAGTGATACAGTTTATTCAGGCGGAGCAATTACTCCTAAGGCAACGGCGACGCTCGGTGGAAAAAGCCTGACACAATATAAAGATTTCGTGGTTGTTTGCAGTAATGCAAAGGTTGGGCAGTCAAAGGCTGTTATTAAAGGCATCGGTCTTTATAAAGGTAAGTCAGCGGAAATCACCTTTAATGTAAGTCTTGGTCAGATTAAAAATCTCAAGGCTACAACTGTTGGTAATTTACTCAGACTCTCATGGCAGGCGATACCCGGTGCAGTAAGATATACTGTCGAGTCAGCCAACTACAACACCTCGGTTACAGAAAACTTTGCAGAAATTCAGGTTGTACCCGGTGAGCAATATACCTTTAAGGTTACGGCAATAGCCGCAGATGGCTCAAAGTCAACATCTGCATCGGTCACAGCAAAAGCTGAGCCAGAGCAGATAAAAGGTCTCAGAGCTGAAAATATAACCGACAGCAGTATGACTCTTTTGTGGAACAGCATAAAGGGTGCGGATTTATACAGTGTTGAGCAATATGATGAATTCTCAAAAGTATGGAAAGTTATCGATACACCTACATCTGCAAAGACAGATATAAAAAATCTTGCAGCTTCAGGAAACTACAAGTTCAGGGTGTGTGCTGTGTTTGAAGTTGAAAACAAGCAGAGCAAGGGTGCATATTCCGAAACATTGACAGTTGCCCTCAAACCTGCAAAAGTGAAAAATCTTGACGTTGACAGTGTAACAGACAAAACCGTTGTTCTTTCGTGGGATAAGGTCAAAGGCGCAAAGGGGTATGAAGTTTATAAAGCTGAAGGTTATGAATATGTAAAGCTTAAAACAGTTACAACAACTTCCTGCAAGATTACAGACCTTACACCTTGTGAAAGTTATAGTTTTAAAGTTGTGGCTTTTGTTGAAGGTAATATTTACGGCGATATGAGCAGTGCTATCAGAACGACAACTCTGCCCTCGAAAGTTAAGAATATCAAAACCGAAAAAACATCGGCTTCATATATCAAGATTTCCTGG
Organism: Acutalibacteraceae bacterium; assembly: GCA_045660525.1. GTDB lineage: Bacteria > Bacillota > Clostridia > Oscillospirales > Acutalibacteraceae > UBA6857. Next base: position 8,364 of record JAZRDY010000063.1, read on the forward strand.
AAGAAAGTTTCAACAGCAGATAAATATATTGTTGAAATCTATAAAGGCGGTAAGTGGGTTAAATACAGCACTACATCCACATCTATTACCATTAAAAATCTGTCAGCGGCGACAACTTATAAATTCAGAGTCAGAGCTTATAATTCCGAGGTTAAGGTTTGTTCTGAGTATTCTGATACTCACAGTGCAAGGACACGTGTTGCAGGTGTTAAAAATCTTAAATCTTCGTCGGTATCGGCGTCGTCTGTCAAGCTAAGCTGGTCAAAAGTTAAGGGCGCTGACGGATACGTGGCATATTACAGCACTGATAACAAGACGTGGAAGAAGATAGATTCCACCTCGAAAAACACAATAACAGCAAAGAAACTAAAATCTAAAAAGACCTATTATTTCAAGGTCAGAGCCTACAGCAAAGCAACCGGAAAGACTGTTTACGGCTCATATTCATCTGTTATAAAAGTGAAAACCAAATAAAAGAATCAGGCTTACTGAAAAAAAGTAAGCCTGATTTTTGTTTATGATAAATAATTGAAGTATATACGCCCGGTGATTTTATAGCTTTTGACGTCGTCGTCATATTGCGTTTCACCTATAGAGAAACCTGTTATGTTTTCGCTGAATTTGTTGCATATGGCACTGACAATTTTTTCTGTGAGATTGTGTGCTGAATATGCAGATTTTTTAAGAGGCGAAAAACAACTGAGGTTTATTGTCAGAGAATCTTTTGTAACAGAATTATTCTGCGCATCTTTAGAAAAAGTTGTGGAATTTTCATGGCAGGAAAAAGAAAAATAGGTTTCGTTTATAGGTACAGGCAAGCCTCTGGTATCAAAGGCTCTGATAGCAATGCCTAGAGCAGATAAGGCATCGTCTTCGTTGATAAACTCAATGAGCTTGGTGATAATATTGTTTGAATATTGCATATCAGCCCTCCTTGTGAATTATTGCCCAGATATATAAGGGCTCATTGTTGCCGTAAACTATTTCGAAATGGTCAACACCATAGGCGTTATCTCCGAAACAAAGTCGGTAGTTTATGCCGTCAATATTGCCGATTTCAACATCAGTGGGGCAGATAAGCAGATATTTATTAAGACCGTCATAGCCAAGTTCGGTGGGTACACCGCTGAGATACAGTTTGTTTTTGTATCTCAGCGGCTGCAGAAATGCAAAGAAATCCTTGCTCTGCTTTGCTGATGAGGTAACCACATAGCTCATTTTCACACCGTATTTATCAAAGAGTTTGCGGGGAATAAGCTTATTGGCCACAGCAGTAAAAACCTCCGTCATTGAGAATTGATTGAGCGCGGGCAATGGCTATATCTCTTTTCTTTTCGGCAATAATCAGCTCTTTTTCCATATTGCGTCTTACAGTCATGTCACCGACTTTATAGCTTTCGAAGCTATCGGCTTCTGTCTGCTTTTTTAAAAAGAGATAAAAATCTGCAATGGCTGCAGCTGTCTGTGTAATAAGAGGGTCGTTTTCGTCGGCAGTGTCCCTGAGATTTGCCTTGACCCAGCTCAGACCCTGCTCACAGCAAGGGAAAAGCTCTTCACCGGTATAGGATTTAGAGCTTTCATAAGTGCACAGGGCAGCATATACATCGCTGACACTAATCATATATGGCCCTCCTTATCTTATGCTAATGAAAGCTTTTTTGAAGCGTTGGGATAAATCTTTGCAAAGCCTGCAATAGCAGTGATTGATGCTCTTTCAAGCTGGCGGTCGATGAGCTTATCGTATTCTGTTACGATGTTGCCGCACTGAACTTTTTCGAGAGCGCAGTTTCTGTCAAGACCGATAATAGTACCGGCAGCAAGGTCTGTGCTCTTATAAAGCTCTGCACCAAAGGGAGTGATGAGCTTACCTGTTGAGTGGAAGTCGAGACCTGTGTATGCATCTCTGAATTCACCAATCTTAAGAAGTTGAGCGAGTGCATCGGGAGAAGCGATAAGTGTTGTAAGATTAAAGGGTGAGAACTCATTCCAGAAGTTGATAAGGTCTGAGTATGTAACGCTACCGCTTTCGCTTACTGTGAAAATTTCAGCAGGGTTATTGTTACCGTCACCGTTTAAGATAACGTCAACAGCATCTTTAAGCTGAGCGCGGGCAATTGAAGCACCGATCTGCTTGAGTGTAACAGTGAAAAGATCAAGACGCTGATATTTGATTGCCTCGTATGAAGCAGTGAGAACTCTGCCTCTCTTGTGAAGCTTTACAAGGTTGTCCTGAGTTGTGATTTTGATGCCGGGAATAATAGCACCTTCATTAACAACCTCGGGAATGAAATCCTTTGATTCGGGACAAGCGATGGTGCGGTAGTCCATACCTTCTATTGTAGTTGTTGTAGCTGTGATCTTTGAGATAAGATCAGCTTCCTCAGCACCCTGAGCAACTGCTCTTGAAACATATTCGGGGAAAAGTGCTGCTGAGTCTGAAGTTCTGAAAAACTTTTCGATTGAATCGCTGTTTCTTCCGCTTACCTTGATGTCAAATCTCTTGAGCTGGCGCTGATATGCATCGAGACCTTCAAGTTCAGTACCGATATAGTTTTCGCTAGGGTCGATGCTTTCGAGAGCCTGAGTGAAGCTTTTGCCTGTGCCGTAAAGACCCTTTTCAAGTTTAATGTTATCAAATGTCATATTGAATTACCTCCTTAAATTAAAGCATAAATGTGACGAGTTTTTTCTGTGCATCTGCATCGAGAACAAGGTATTCGAAGCTGCCTGCAAAGTCGATTTTAACAACGCCGTTACCGTCTGAAGCAAGAGTGTTGTAACCGATTGAAATTTCTGAATCTGTGTAAGGAACAGTAACGATGCCGTTGATAGCTACAGTTACATATTTGCCGTTGACACCTGTGCAGATGCCGGCAAAACGAGTGTTTGATACAGGGATTGTTGCAGTGTAATTATCTGAAATCATTACAGCCATACCGGGTTTGATGTCCTCTTCGGTATAAAGAGTGATTTCAGTAAGATTTACTCCTTTGAGTTTTTCGGTCATAATAATATCCTCCTTAAATTATAAAATCTTTATTATTGTTGTTTGCGTGAATTGCAGAAGATTTGATCTGTGAGCTGACGGGGAAAATTTCGCCTGCCTGTTTCTGCATATCATCGCGGAGTTTTTTCAATGAGTCAAGATCCATATCCATACAGTTCTTAGTGAACTGTTTTGTGTTAACCTGAGGCATAATGATGCCTGCAAAACGCGAAATATCCTTGGTCAGATGCTCTTTATAGCACTGAGCCTGCTTTGCAAGCTCCTCGAGCTTTTCGATGTAAGCTGAAAGTTCGGTTGCCTTTTCTTCGGTTATAACTGAATTTTCCGTCATTGATTTGATGATTTCTGATGGATTCATAGTCATTTCCTTTCCGGACTTGAATGATTTTGTTACACCTGCATTTCTCTGTGCCGGCACAGCTACAAAAGACCACTCATAAGCATCGGTGGGATCTTCTAAAACACCGTGGCAGAGCTTGCCCTTATAAGACTTGCCCTTGATATGCTCGCAAGAGTGGGTTTTCATATTTTTCCCGCAGATACTGCAGGTGACCTTGTTTACGGCACAGCCGATACTTACTTCCTTTTTAATACCGCCGTCGATAGAAGCGATAAGGTCTTTGTTGCTGTCGTTTTTAAGGGTATAAGCCTTTGCTTTGAGCGCCGTATAGGTTTCACCTTTGGTAGTTTTCTTTGAGCTGTCGCTTTCAATGTAGCAGAAAAAAATACGTGCTGTCTGATCTTTGGCGAGCATACTGTGATCGGCAATACCTGTTTTGCCGACAAAAAGTTCACAGAGCTTTTCAAGACTTTTTATGCTGAAGCATTCGAAGTCTCTGTCAACCTCGTTGTCGCAAAGAGTCAGAGTAAAGGTGTAAACATCATCAGCCGTAAGAGGAGTTCTTGTGTGGTTGTTGATGAGCTCAAGCTCTTTTTCTGCAGTTAAGATGTTATTATTCATCTTCGTTGCTGCCTCCTATTTCTGATAATATTTTCTGTGTCTGAGCCTCGTAGTAATTGCTTTGAGCAATTTCTGAGATATCCTGAAGAGTTACATTGTTCCACTCGATATCGAAGTCGCAGGAATATCCGCTGAGTCGAAGCCACATATCGCAAATTTTTGATATTACAGGGGTGATTTCACGACGGTAAAAATCAATCTCGCTTGTAAGGATATCGGCTTGCTGATAACTCATGCGTTCTGTGGTGGACCAGCTGAGGCCTAAAAGAAACGGAGGGATACCGAGCTTAGCAACAATCTGCTCTAAAAGCTGTCTGACAGGAATGTTGCTGTCAGGAATGGGACAGTCGGCACCGATTGCTTTTATGCTTACATCACCGATTGCTACAAAGTCTCTGACGGTGCCGGTGCTTTGCATGGTACGAGTCCATTCGGAAGCCACCTGCATAGCTCTTTCTTTTGCATAGGCTTTGTCGATGGTGTCATTCTGAGGTTTGTATGTAACAGAAAAACGTACATTGCCGAGACGTTCCCAGTTAGTGCCGATGGTGTTGTAGATTTTAAGAAGCACATCACTGACAAAGGGCAGACCCTTGAGTACAGAAGTGCCGTAAATTTTACCGGGCTCAGGGTTAAGCACCGATAAAAGCACCAATGACGGGTATCTGACAGGTGTAAAAATGCCGTTGCCGTTATCGGCGCTGACAACAATATCAACGGGCGATGAGCCTTCCGAGAGGCTGATATCTTTCAGATCGCTGTTGAAAAGATGGGTGATAGTGTAACCGTCAGTAAGCATTTCGCCAACAGCGGTGCCATAGGTGAGAAGCTGCTCAAAAAAAGTTGCAATAAAGGCGTCGATACCGTTTCTTGTGCCGCCGACATTGACTTTTGAAAGAAAACTGCGAAGCTCTTTTTCAATGTTTTCGTCACTGCAATTGACCTGAAAGGTACCGAGCAGTCTTACAGTTTTCATAATAGCTGCATCTATAATCGGCACGGCTTCGCGCAAAGAACGGTAAAGGGCACGGTCAAAAGAACCTTGAGGCATATAGCAGCTAAGATTTGAAAAAGGATGTGTTGCCTTGTTTGTCTGAGGTGCGGATACAACATCGGGCTGAGTTTTTTGCTTTTTATTTTTTCCTATTGCCAAAACAATCTCCTTTCATTAAATTGATTAGTTGGTGCAAGAGGCGGGCAGTGGCTCCACTGCCGAACGAAGTTCGGCGCGGGGGAGCGCAGCTCCCCCCGAAAATCGCTTCGCGATTTTGTGGAGCCACCCCTTCTGCACATACCTTTTATCTTGTTGCAGACAAGACAAAAAAGTCATCGGGGGTTTCTTGTGACAGAATAGTCTGGACAAAATATCTAATCTCGTCCATAGCGTGGTCGTTTTCTTTCTTGGGAGTGTCTTTACCTGACCCTTCGTCCCAACGGTAAAGGGAAAACTCTTTAATTGCTGATTTGCAGACAGGGGAGATGAGGATTTTTCCTTGCCTGAAAGCACTGTGTACCTTGCGTATACCGCCTGTCACATCGTTTTTCGCAGGTATCACATTGAATTTGCCGTGTCGGCGGATACACTGAATAAAAGAAGCGGCCGAAGGGTCAATGATAATTGCCGTAATTTTTTTGCCTTCGGTGAAAGTGAGCAGATGCTCGTAATATTCTTCATCAGTGAGTTGTCTGCCTTCAAGGCGAGAACTGTAGTAAAATTCTTCGAAACGGTACCAGACACCTTTGTGCAAACCCCAAAGACCCATAGATGTCGGATTAACCGTGCCATAGTCGCAGGAAACATAATAGCTTTCGAAAAATTTTACAGGAGGAGTTTCAATATATTTACCCTGAGATACCTCAGGATAAACAAGACCGTCTGTTGCTACCCATTTGCCAAGTACAAACCTTTCATAAAAAGCACCGCTGTAAAGGGTTTCATATCTTCTTATGATATCTTTGCCGAGAGAGGGATTGTCTTTCATAAGAAAATGCAGATAAAGGCAGTTTTTATCTTTTGCTTTTTTTATCCAGTGCTCATAAAACCAGTGCATAGGATTTTCAGGGTTGCAGTTAAACCAAAATTTTGAACCGGGAAGAGAGCATCTTGCCAGGGCCTGCTCACAGAACGAACGCGGCATAAGAGCTACCTCATCAAGAAGCACACCTCCAAGGGTCATACCCTGAATGAGAGCGGCAGAGCCTTCATCACGACCGCCGAAAAGATAAAACCTGTTCTTTTTACCCTTGTAGCTTATTTCAATAAGATTTTGCGACAGCTTCTCGGTGCATACAAAACCTAATTCACGCAACGCATTAGTCAAAGGAAAAACTATGTTTCTTTTCAGTGATGTTATGGTTTTACCGCAAATAGCAAAGGAAGTGTCATCAAAACAGTAAAAAGCCCATGCAACGAAGGAAATGGACATACAGGTTGTCTTTCCGCTTCTCACGGCACCGTCACAGATAATGCCGTCATAGCTGCTGTAAACCGATGACGGGTGCCACCAGGACATGGCAATGAGTTGTTTTTCTGAAAAAGTATGGTAATTGTTTTTACTCATAAATTCCGTCTCTCAGAGCCTTTGCACCTTTTTCGATAGCCGAATAAAGGGAACTTTCTTCATTGTCTCTTTGTACACTGCCGAGATCGGAAAGTTTTTCAAGGGCTTTGAGTCTGTCGAAAAATTTAATTTCGATATCTCCGCCTTTTTTTCTTTTAATTTCAGAAACATTGAAAAGGTCCATTTTTTCAATTTCATCGCGGGATACTTCGTCGCTGAACAAAAGACATACAGCATCGCTGATACAGCCGAAAGCTAATCGTTGATATCCAATGGCTATATCGTTTTGTGTGGCCTCTCGCTGCTTATCAAGATGCGCTATTTCTTCTGCTATATCCCGTCTCTTCAGAAGCTTAGCGGCAGACTTTTCCGGAAAGATATATCCGGATTTCACGGCTGCTTCTCTGCCGCAACGCCCGAGAGAATAGTAGGTGCAAAAAAGTTTTTCTTTTGAAGTCAACTCTTTCATATTGCTCTCCTTTCTTTCAAAGTTGTTAAGGCGACTGTTGCCGCCTTTGCTCAGGTTTGGTTTTATGTCTTATAAAAAAACGCCTCCTACTAATACCTCCGACAAAGGCGTTTCGTGCACGTTTTTAACACGAAAAACATGAAATCGAAAAAGTTTTAACATTTTTTTATAAAATCGCCTCAAAAAACCGCGTAGAAACATATGATTAAAAATGAACTTTTTGTAAAATAAATATTGACAAACAATAAAAGACGATATATAATGTAAACAAGCTTAATATCTTTTAAGTTAATTTAAAAAGGAGGCAGAAGAAAATGAAAGAATTCCTTGAACTCTACTGGGATGAAATCAAAGAGATTTTAGAGACCATTTACTTCACAATCAAAGAGTACATCATCAAAGCTGTAGATGGTGAATAATTTATTTTTCTGTTTTAAAATTTGAAATTTTAAAATAAGAGGCCACCCGTTGGGGTGGCTTTTTACTTTTGATATACGGTTTTATATAAGCCATAATTGGAAAATTAGAGAAATAATGAATTTTTTTTGAATTATATATTGACATTGTTTAAATTAGGATATATAATTAACTTAAACTAATGGTGCACCCAAAAGTTAATCTTAAAAGGAGGAACTCAATAATGGAACAGATCGCAGCTTGGATCACAGAGAACTGGGAAGATATCGTTAAATTCTTCGATAAGCTCTTCGGCATCATCGCAAAGATTGCTGAATAATTTTTAGTCAGCTATTTTAAAATTTGAAATTTTAAAATAGGAGCCACCCAACAGGGTGGCTTCTTTTTTTGTATTTTTTTCTTAAAGCTATTTATTTCGACAGGAATTTGTAATATAATATCTTCTGTAATTCTTATACAACCGCTTAATGAAAGGAGTGAGCATATGTCGGGTTTCAGCAAAGTCTTAAAAGGTAATATAGAATATGAAAGCATAAAAAACGCCGTAAATACAGGCAGAGTACCTATGGGTATTATAGGTCTGACTCCTGTGCATAAGGCTCACTATATAAGCTCTCTTTGTGAGGATATGGACAGAAAATGTCTTATTATTTGTCCTGATGAGGGCAGTGCCGCAAAAATGTGTGACGACCTTAATATGTTTTCAGGCGGTGCGTATGTTTATCCTGCGAGAGATTATAACTTCAGACCTATGGACACCCAATCAAGAGAGTTTGAACAGCGCCGTATCGGAGTGTTGTCAAAAATGCTTACGGGTGATTATAGATATATCCTTTGCTCTATAGAGGCGGCGGCACAGCTGACCTTGCCTATGGATGAACTTTCAGCGCGTACTCTCAGCATTGAATCAGGTGAGGACTATGCGCAGAATAAGATTATCCGCACTCTTTTATGTGCAGGTTATGTCAGAAGTGATACTGTTGACGGTATCGGTCAGTTTTCTGTGCGCGGCGGCATTTTAGATGTATTCCCGCCTTCATATACTCAGCCTGTCAGAATCGAATTCTGGGGGGATACTGTTGATTCAATTTCTCTTTTTGATATAGAAAATCAAAGACGTACCCAGGTGCTTGACAGCGTAAGCATCACTCCCGCCTGCGAAATTTTGTTTGATTCCCCTGAGGTGATGAAAGCAAAGCTCGAAGATTTTATCACAACCGTTAAAGGCAAGGGTTCGGTTAAAGTCAAAGCCTCAATTAATGAAGATATAGATAAGCTATCGCATTTTGTGCATCTTTCGGCTACAGACAGATATCTTTCTCTTGCTTACAGTGAGCTTCACACAATTTTTGATTATGCCAAAGACAGTCTGATTTTTGTTTGCGAGAGTGCAAATGTCAAGCAGAAGCATACTTCATCATATCAGCTTCTCAGTGAAGATATCCGCACTATGTTTGAAGAGGGCATTCTCACTAAGGGTATGGATACCTATGCTCTGACCTGGACAGAGCTTCTTTCGAAATATGAAAAGCAGGGCGCGATTTTTACCGATAACCTTACACGAGGCTCTTTTGATGTGCCTGTTAAAGAGCTTGTCAGCATTACGGCAGGTCAGAATTCCCGTTGGGACGGCACATTGTCTTATCTCTTAGAAGACCTTGAGCCTGCCATAAAGCGCGGGTACACTGCCGTGGTATTTGCAGGCACAGAAAAAAGTGCAAAAGAGCTTGCCTACGACCTTGAAACTGAGGGCCTGAAGGCTCACTATTTCCCTGTGGTGCCGGGAGAATTTCCGAAAGGCAGTGTGTCAGTGCTGGCCGGCTGTCTTACATCAGGTTTTGAATATAACAACCTTAAGTTTACACTTTTCACCTACGGCAGAGGGGGAGCATCTTCTCAGGCTAAGCCTCAGAAAGCCAAATATAAAAAGGGCAAGGGTATAACATCTCTTGAAGAAATATCAAAGGGTGACTATATTGTCCACGCCGTTTACGGTATCGGTGTTTTCGACGGCATCAAGACTATGAAAATGGGCGGTACAATCAAAGATTTCATCAAGCTCAACTATCGTGGCACAGATGTTTTATATCTGCCTGTAACTCAGCTTGACCTTATTTCAAAATATATCTCACCCAAAGACACAGATAAAGCGATAAAGCTCAATAAGCTCGGCACAGATGAATGGAAAAAGACTCAGAAACGAGTCAAAGCAGCCGTAAAAGATATGGCGGCGGAGCTGACTAAAATTTACAGCACGAGAATAAATTCACCGGGCTTTGCATTTTCTCAGGATATGGATATGCAGAATGACTTTGAGCGCAGATTTGAGTTTGAAGAAACCGACGACCAGCTTGAAGCGGTGAACGAAATCAAGCGCGATATGGAAAGACCGTCGCCTATGGACAGACTTCTTTGCGGTGATGTTGGTTTCGGCAAAACCGAAGTAGCTCTCAGAGCTGCATTCAAGTGTATAGCTGACGGTAAGCAGTGTGCTGTGTTGGTTCCTACCACAATCTTAGCTTTTCAGCATTATCAGACAATCAAAAAGCGTTTTGACGGATTCCCCGTTGAAATCGAAATGATTTCACGTTTCCGCACTCAGACTCAGCGAACCAATATCAAAAAGCGCCTCAAGCGAGGTAGTATCGATATTATCGTCGGTACGCATTCTCTTATTGCTAAGAGTGTGGAGTTTAAAGATTTAGGTCTGCTTATTGTTGACGAAGAACAGCGCTTCGGTGTTGCTCAGAAAGAAAAGCTTAAAGAAAAATTTCCCTTGGTGGATGTACTTACCCTTTCAGCGACACCTATTCCGCGTACTCTTAATATGGCTATGGCTGGTATCAGAGATATGTCGATTTTAGAGATACCGCCTGTTGGCAGACACCCGGTGCAGACTTATGTTATCGGACACGATATGGCGGTGCTCAGTGAAGCTATGGAAAGAGAACTTCGTAGAGGCGGTCAGGTTTATTATCTGCACAACAGAGTGGATACTATCGAAGCTACAGCGAGAAAAATCAAAGAGTTTCTGCCCGATGCGCGTATCGGCATAGGTCACGGTAAAATGAGCGAAGAAGAGCTCAGCGAGGTCTGGAGACAGCTCCTCGAAAATGAGATAGATATTCTTGTGTGTACCACTATAATCGAAACGGGCGTTGATGTGCCCAATGCAAACACCCTTATTATTGAAGATGCTGACAGATTAGGACTTGCTCAGCTTCATCAGATAAGAGGCCGAGTAGGCAGAAGTCAGAGACGAGCCTTTGCATATTTCACCTATAATGACAGAAAGGCGCTGCCAGAGATTGCTCAAAGGCGCCTTGCGGCTGTCAGAGAGTTTACAGAGTTCGGTGCAGGCTTCAGAATTGCACAGCGCGACCTTGAAATAAGAGGTGCAGGCAACATCCTTGGATCACAGCAGCACGGTCATATGGAAGCGGTCGGTTACGATATGTATCTGCAACTGCTTGGCGAAGCTATCGAAGAAGAAAAGACCGGCGAAGAGGTCAAGGAAAAGCGCGAGTGTGTCATCGATATCAGTGTTGATGCTCATATTCCAGAAGATTATATTGACTCGGTCAAGAACAGAATATTTATGTATAAGCGAATTGCTGAAATTGAAACGGGCGAGGATGCTATGGACGTAATGGACGAATTTATTGACCGTTTCGGTGAGCCTCCCAAGTCTGTTAAGGGCCTTATTGATGTTGCACTTCTCAGAGCCTATGCGGCAAACCTTGGTATATATGAAATCAAACAGGATAAAGACAGTATCATTGCTTATCTTAATGAATTGCCACCTGAAAGGATTGTAGCTATTGCAGGCAATCTTTCGGGTAAGGGTATGGTGAAAGCTGCAGGAGCACAGCCTTATGTTGTATTCAGGCTCAAGGGGAGAAGTCCTGTTGATGCGATGAAGGATATGATTGAGGTATTGAGCAAAAGCAAATAACAACGCATTTTTGGTTACTTTTTGTGCGGCAGCAAAAAGTAACGCCACCGCGGCGAGCGGCGGGGTGCGGGGCAGAGCCCTGCAACAATAAAAATTATATTGCTGGGACGCGGGTGAAAACTCGCGTCCTTTTTGTTTTGGAAACCGCGTTACAATAAAAAAAGACAGCCTGAATATCAGACTGTCTTAATCTTTTTTTATCTTGACCTCGCCGGTCGGGCGTCACTTTTGCTGGCGCACAAAAGTGACACAAAATGCGCTGTTATGCCTCTACTGCTTCTGCTTCTGCAGCTTCACGCTTCTCGCGGATAAACGCATAAATAGGTTCAAGTCTCTCTTTTGTAAGAGGATAACCGAATCTCATAAGAAGCCATACACCTGTGTAAACAATAGCAGGAATGATTGTGCAGATAAGCATAATCTTCTTACTTGTGTCGTTTTCTGTGATGAAACCGTTGCCTGCTGTCTCACTGTCATATTTTGCCCACTGAAGAAGGAAAAGACCTGCGCCGTCAGCAATTGTCTGACCAAGCTTACGTGAGAATGTGTAAACA
>JAZRDY010000064.1:0-3330 GCA_045660525.1 Acutalibacteraceae bacterium
AGTTCAGGCAAATCTTCTTGCATTAGAAGAAAAAGGCTATATTATGCGTGACCCCATGCATAAACGTTCTATCAGAATTGTCGGTCAGAGTGAAAATGTCAGACACGTTCCCCTGCTCGGCGTTGTCACTGCAGGTCTGCCCATTCTCGCAACAGAACAGATTGAATGCTACATTCCTTTTAACGGTGCACATATTTCCTCAGACAAAGAGATGTTCGCTCTAAAAGTCCGCGGCGAAAGTATGATTAATGCCGGCATTTTCGACGGCGATATCCTCTATGTTGAAAGAACTCCCGTTGCCCGTAACGGTGATATTGTTGTTGCTCTTATCGAAGACGAGGCAACCGTTAAGACATTCTATAAAGAAAACGGCCACTTCAGACTTCAGCCCGAAAATGACAGCTTCGACCCGATTATTGTTGACGAACTTATCATCTTAGGCAAGGTCGTTGGTCTTACAAGATATTTCTGATAAATATAAGCGGTGATAAACATTCACCGCTTTTTTTAGTTCTCTTTGTCGAAAACTCGCTATTGAAATATATGTGTTTTTATGTTAAAATAAAGTAATTATGTTATAAGTTGCATTAAATAAATATATGAGGTGATATAAATGGGCTTACTTCAAAAGCTCTTCGGTGATTACTCAACCAAAGAAATTAAAAGAGTTAAACCCCTTATGAATAAAGTCCTCGCTCTCGAGGAAGAATATTCTGCCCTTACAGACAGCCAGCTTAAAGCCAAAACAGCAGAATTCAAAGAAAGACTCGCAAATGGCGAAAGTCTTGACGATATTTTACCTGAAGCATTTGCTATCTGCCGTGAGGCTTCATGGCGTGTGCTCGGCATGAAGCACTTCCCCGTGCAGATTATCGGCGGTATCATTCTTCATCAGGGACGTATCGCTGAAATGAAAACCGGTGAAGGTAAAACCCTTGTGGCTACACTGCCCGCATATCTCAATGCTCTTTCAGGCAAGGGCGTTCACATCGTTACAGTTAACGACTATCTTGCTCGCCGAGACAGCGAGTGGATGGGTAAAGTTTACCGCTTCTTGGGTCTGAGTGTAGGTCTTATCGTCAACGGTCTCGAAACCGACGAAAGACGCAAGGCTTATGCTGCAGATATCACTTACGGTACCAATAACGAAATGGGCTTTGACTATCTTCGTGACAATATGGTGCAGTATTTTGAGCAGAAAGTTCAGCGAGGTCACAACTTTGCTGTTGTCGACGAGGTTGACTCAATCCTTATCGACGAAGCGAGAACTCCCCTTATTATTTCAGGCGTAGGCTCACGTTCAAGCGAGCTTTACAACACAGCAAATATGTTTGTCAGAAGCCTTAAGTGCCTTAAAATCGGTGAGGTTGACTCAAAGGCAGACTTTGAAGAGCTTGCTAAGGAAGCCGGTGCTGACTATGTTGTTGACGAAAAAGCTAAAAGTGCCACTCTTACAAAAAGCGGTATCAAAAAGGCTGAGCGTTTCTTCAACGTTGAAAATCTCAGTGACCCCGAAAATATGACACTCTCCCACCACATCAACACCGCAGTCAAGGCTTACGGCATTATGACAAGAGACGTTGACTACGTTGTCAAAGACGGCGAGGTGCTTATCGTTGACGAGTTCACAGGCCGTATTATGATAGGCAGACGCTACTCAAACGGTCTGCATCAGGCTATTGAGGCTAAAGAAGGCGTTAAGATTGCAAAGGAAAACAAGACCCTTGCAACTATCACCTTCCAGAACTATTTCCGTCTTTACTCAAAGCTTTCGGGTATGACAGGTACAGCTATGACAGAAGAGCAGGAATTCCAGGAAATCTACTCACTTGACGTTATCGAGATTCCCACAAATAAGCCTCTTGCAAGAATTGATCAGCCTGACGTTATCTACAAGACAGAGCAGTTCAAGTTTAATGCTATTATCGATAAAATTATTGAGTGCAACAAAAAAGGTCAGCCTGTTCTCGTTGGTACTGTTTCAATCGAGAAGAGTGAACGACTTTCAGCTGCCCTTAAAAAGCGTGGCGTAAAACACAACGTACTTAATGCAAAGCACCACGAAAAGGAAGCTGAAATCGTTGCTCAGGCAGGTAAGCTCGGCGCTGTTACCATCGCCACAAATATGGCAGGCCGTGGTACCGACATTATGCTCGGCGGTAATGCTGAGTTCCTTGCAAAAACGGAGATGCGCCGCCTCGAATACCCCGAAGAGTTAATCGTTGAAGCTACAGCTTTCGGTGACACCGATAACGAAGATATTATCGAAGCAAGAGAAAGATTCAAGTCTCTTGAAGCTAAATACAAAGCTGAAATCGCAGAAGAAGCCGAGGCAGTACGCAAGGCAGGCGGTCTTTATATCATCGGTACAGAAAGACACGAGTCACGCCGTATCGACAATCAGCTCAGAGGTCGTTCAGGCCGTCAGGGTGACCCCGGTGAAAGCTGTTTCTATCTTTCAATGCAGGACGACCTTCTTCGTCTCTTCGGCGGCGAAAGAATGGAAGCGATAATGAATACACTTCCCGTCGATGCTGATATGCCTATTCAGGTAGGCATTGTCGCAAAGAGTGTTGAGTCAGCTCAGAGAAAGGTTGAAGGCAACCACTTCGCATCAAGAAAGCACGTATTGGCATTCGACGACGTTATGAACCGTCAGCGCGAAATTATCTATACACAACGCGACCAGGTGCTCAAGGGCGACAATATGAAGCCCGTTATCACTAAGATGATCGACGACTCAATCGGTGATACTGTCGAGTTTTCCTGCCCTGCAGGTATGCCTAAGGATGAGTGGCATCTTGCATCGCTGAGAGAAAAATATCTCGGCTGGCTCACAAGCGAAAACGACTTCAAAGATGACAATCAGTCATCAGAAGAAATCTTCGATATGCTCACTCAGAGAGCTCACGACCTCCACGACTCAAGAGAAGCAAACTTCGGCGAAGAAGCAATGCGCGAAATCGAAAGAGCTATCCTTCTTAAAAATGTTGACCTTAAGTGGATGGATTACATTGATGCAATGGATGAGCTCAAGCAGAGCGTCGGTCTTCTCGCTTACGGTCAGAAAGACCCCGTTGTTGCTTTCCGTCAGATGAGCTATGATATGTTTGACGAAATGACAAGCGCTATCCGTGAGGACACAGTCAAGATTATTCTTTCAGCTCACTTCAGAACTGAAGAAGAAATCAAGCGCGAGCAGGTTGCTAAGGTTACATCTGCCTCAGCAGGCGGTGGCGACGGCAGTGAAAAGGGCAGAACTGTACGCAACTCCAACAAAAAGGTCGGCGTGAATGATCCTTGTCCCTGCGGCAGCGGTAAAAAGTATAA
>JAZRDY010000065.1:0-1786 GCA_045660525.1 Acutalibacteraceae bacterium
ACGGTACTCATACCGATAAACCACAATACTGCCACAGCACCCACAAGCACTGATGCAACATAAAATATAGTTGTCCAATCAAGTCCGAGATATGAGAAAAGAGCAGCGAGGCCATAAGCAGAAAATGTACCTGAGGCGACAGTTGTACTCATAACCATAACTGCTTTTGAAAGCTTGCTGTCGGCAAGATTATCCGATAAGGTTTTGATAAGGGAAGACCAAAGAATTGACTGAAATGCACCGTTCAGGAACCAAAGATATTTCATAGAATCTATTCCCTGACAAAAGGTCATAGCAAGGTTGATAATGCAGGAAACTGCAAGAGCTATAGTAACGGAATATTTAGTGTTATATTTTCTCGAAAGCAGACCGTTTATAAGCTGACCTGCACCGTAAGCGAAAAAGAAAAATGAACTGACAGTTCCTGCCGCCTCTTTAGTTGTGCCCATCTGAGACAGAATTTCAACCATTGAAGCGTTATAGTTAAGTCTTCCTACATAAGCAACCGTATAAGCGGCCCAGCAGAGAAAAATAAGAAAATTTGATTTTTTATTACTTAAAGAGTTCAACATCTTATTCACCTGTACCCGTAATTACCTCTTTGTCAATTTTGCCGACGAATATATTTCCCTCTGTCAACAGTTTATCTTCATTGGGATTTTCAAATATAATTCCGTAGCTTGGCGACTCGGTTTCTTTGGGAGCAAGAAACGCATTGTTTCTGACTGTGAGATCATAAACCATAGGTCTGAAGATTATATAGCCTCTGCTGTTTCCGTACAAACCCGAAACACCGTCAAAGATATTATTTTCGATAGCTATATTATGGTGAGAGCAGTCTCCGTGATGACCGACAGCAGGAAAACCTGCACACTTGAAAATATTATTTGTGATTGTGATATTACGGCACACGGTATCATCCTTGCAAAAATCTATCAGAGTTCCGTCACAGTTATAAACGGGACCGTAGGAGCCGTCACGGGCAAGGTCAAGCTGTATCTGCTCATTAAGAAGGTTTTCGGGTATGCATGTATATGTAGGCCCGACAAAAACACAGTTCTGTACTACCGCATTTTCAGTTGAGTTAAGCTCAATCATCTGCCACATTGAGCAGTGACGGAAACAGCATCCTTCAATACGGATATTACGGCAGTGTACCGTATTGACAAGGGTTGATTTTTCCTTTGTATCTGCATTGCCGTCAAAGATGCCTCCCGAAATAATTACATCGTGTGTACCCTCATAGCCGCACCATTCAGGCTCAGAATAGGAAGCAAGAAGATATCTTGTCAGCGGTTCACTTTTGTCGCTTCTGAGAATAACTGCATTATCCGAAAACTTCAGATGCTGATACGAATAGAAAATAAGTGCTGCAGAAATAAGATATGTACCGTCGGGGAAATAAACTGTTCCGCCATCTTTCAGTTCATCAATGCACGACTGCAGGGCTTTTGTATCGTGGTGGATACCGTCTGCATATACACTCTTATTCTGTAAAACATTTATAAAATTCATATAATCACCTCAAAACATATTGTCATTCGTTCTGTGAAACAACCACAACCTCTGCAGTGTCTGAACCATCTTTCAATTCACTTGGAGTACCTTTCACTGCAGCATTTCCTGCTTCTGCCCTCTGCTTGAGAACTTCCATAATATGGGCGTGCTTTTCATCTGTGAAATCCCACATAAAAAGATACGGGAGCGCCATCAGTACGTATCCCACAAGGTCAAAGCCAATACCGATAAGCATACACTGAACTCTGACATCGCTCATATAAAGCAC
>JAZRDY010000066.1:0-14445 GCA_045660525.1 Acutalibacteraceae bacterium
ACCTTACGTCTCACGGGGTACTGCAATCATATCAAGTCCAACAGAGCAGACACAAGTCATAGCTTCAAGCTTATCGAGTGTGAGCGCATTTTTAAGTGCAGCCTCAATCATACCCTCGTCTTCACTGACAGGAATAAATGCACCTGAAAGACCACCAACGTGGTTACTTGCCATAACGCCACCTTTTTTAACAGCATCATTGAGAAGTGCAAGAGCAGCAGTTGTACCGTGAGTACCGCAAACTTCAACGCCCATTTCTTCGAGTATTCTCGCAACACTGTCACCTTTTTCAGGTGTGGGAGCAAGTGAAAGGTCAACGATGCCAAAGGGTACACCGAGTCTTTTTGAAGCTTCAGATGCCACAAGCTGACCCATACGGGTAATCTTGAATGCTGTCTTTTTGATAGTTTCTGCCACAACGTCAAAGGGCTCACCCTTACACTTCTTTAGTGCGTGATGAACAACACCGGGGCCGCTTACGCCGACGTTGATAACACATTCAGCTTCACCGACACCGTGAAAAGCACCTGCCATAAATGGATTATCTTCAACGGCATTTGCAAAAACAACTAACTTAGCACAGCCAAAGCCGCCCTTATCGGCAGTCATGTTGGCTGTCTTTTTGATAATTCTGCCCATAAGCGCAACGGCATCCATATTGATGCCTGCCTTGGTGCTTGCAACTGAAACACTTGAGCAAACTCTTTCTGTACAAGCAAGAGCTGAGGGAATTGAATTGATAAGATTGATGTCACCGTTAGTCATACCCTTGTGTACAAGAGCTGAAAAACCACCGATGAAGTTTACGCCAACCTTGTGCGCTGCTCTATCAAGAGCTTTTGCAATAGGGGTATAGTCCGTCTCTTTGCAGGAAGCCGCAACAATTGAAATAGGTGTTACGGAGATCCGCTTATTTACAATGGGAATACCGAATTCGCGTTCAATATCTTCGCCTGTTTTTACAAGATTTTCTGCAAGACGAGTGATTTTATCATATATCTTTTTAGCTGTCACCTCAACACTGTCGCTGCAGCAGTCAAGAAGTGAGATACCCATAGTTATGGTTCTGACATCAAGATGCTGATGATCGATCATATTGATGGTAGACATTATTTCTTTCTGATTGTGCATTATTGCTGCCCCCTGACTTATACTCTGTGCATAAGATCGAAGATATCTTCTCTCTGCATTCTGATATTAAGGCTCATTTCTTCGCCTTTGGCTTTGAGCTCATCGCTGAGAACCGCAAAATCTTTTGTTGACTCTGTAAGGTCAATAAGCATTGTCATTGTAAAAAAGCCTTGCATTACTGTCTGGCTGATATCCAGAATGTTTACTTTGCTGTTTGCAAGAAGTGTGCAGACTTCTGCGATAATGCCTGACTTGTCTTTACCGATTACTGTTACGATTGCTTTCATTTTGTTGTCATCCTTTAACTTGTTAAATTGTTACAGTGTATATTGTAAACAAAACTGAGAAAAAGTCAAGAGCAATAACCTATATGCTTTTATTTTATATGCTTGATAAAGCGGAGCCCCTTGCTGTTTCCTGCACACGCTGAAAGCAAAAGAAAGGAGAGCTGAAATCAACTTCAACTCTCCGTCAATATTATAACCTTTTATCCTTGTCAACCGCTGCCTGCACAGCATTCATAACCGCAGATTCAAAGCCGTCATTTTTAAGAGAAGTCACACCCTCGATTGTTGTGCCACCCGGTGAACAAACCTGATCAACAAGCGCCCAGGGATGCTCATCACTTTCAAGAATCATCTTCGCACTGCCAAGCACCGCACCTGCCGCAACCTCCAAAGCCTGAGCTTTAGGCATACCGTTTTTTACGGCAGCTCTTGCAAGAGAATCAATAAACATATATGCAAAAGCAGGACTGCAACCGCCAATTGCACTGTAAACCGAGAAAAGATTCTCGCTTATGTTCACTGCAATGCCGAAGCTTTCGCAAAGAGTCTTAACAAAATCAAGTTCATCTGCACTGACATTGTTTTTACCGCAGTATGCCGAAACAGCTGCGCCGACTTTAGCATTGATATTAGGCATAACTCTGACTATTTTCGCATCATATGAAAGACAATCTGAAATAAAATCTATTGTCTTGCCTGCCGCAATTGAAATAATAAGCGGATTGCTTTCTTTCAAATCTGCATCAATCCCTCTGAGAAGTGACGGAAAAATATTGGGTTTTACACTGAGTACTACCCTATCGCAGTTCTGCGCAATTTCATTTTCACTGCCGAAAACTTTCACACCGTATTCTTCAGCGAGAGCTTTGGCCTTATCGACAGCAATATCATAAACTGCGATATCTTTGCCTTTGAGCATACCGGATGCAATAACACCCTTGATTATGGCTGTTGCCATATTACCTGTACCGATGAAACCAAGCATTGCTTATTCCTCCTCGGGAATATCTGATGTACAGTGAGGACACTTAACAGCTTCCATACTGATTTCGCTCTTACAATAAGGACAAACCTTTGTTGTGGGCGCTGCAGGAGCTTCTTCTTCCTTTTTCTTGCCGATTTCTGAGACCTTATTGATAGTCTTTACAAGTAGGAAGATAACAAAAGCCATAATAATGAAGTTGATTATAGCAGTAATAAAACCGCCGTAATTAAGAGTCGCATAGCCCGCTTCTTTAGCGGCTTCAACTGTAGCAAAAGCAACTTCATCTGTTGTGAGCACAATAAATTTATCAGCAAAGTTAACACCCTTTGTTGCAAGCGAAAGCACAGGTGATACGATATCATTAACAAGTGAGTTAACAATTGCCTGGAAAGCACCACCGATAATAACACCGACAGCAAGGTCAATAACATTGCCTCTCATTATAAACTTTTTAAATTCTCCGAAAAATCCTTTCATTTGTAATTCCTCCAAAAAATTATTATATGGTATTGTAGCACATTTTTTATACGCCTGTCAAATCAAAATCAGGAATAAAATCCGTCGTTGCGGAAGTGGGCTCCTGAGTGAAAATATTCGTAAAGCCTAAATCCAATGCCGCAGTCAGCACTTTATCATATTCTCTTTGAGTAATCCTTCGCTGAAGCTCTGGATAAGCTTCTATTTTACCATAAGGTGTATACTGTGCCATAAGGCTTATGGCTGTATCGGTTCCGAGATTTTCAGCAATCCATTTAAGTATCGCGAGGCTCTGATTGGTGTTCTTGGGTAATATCAGATGTCTGACTATCAGACCTTTTTTCATTATACCATCGTTACTGTAAATATTTTCAGGGCACTGTCTTTTCATTTCAATAAGAGCCTTTGAAGCGAAATCAAAATAGTCCCTTGCGGCAGAGTACCCATATGACTTATCGCTACTGATATATTTAAGGTCAGGCAGGTATATATCTATAAGACCTTCAAGATTTTTAAGCGTTTCCGTTTTTTCATAACCCGAGGAATTATATACAACGGGCACCTTAATTTTATATTCCGCCAAAACATTTTTAAGTCTCATGGCATAATGCGTGGGATTAACCAAATTTATGTTGTTTGCGCCTTTTGATATCAGCTCATCAAAAATTTCTTTCAATCTTTTGTCAGAAATAACCCTACCTGCTTTTTCGTGGCTGATTTCATAATTCTGACAATAGACACAGCCAAGATTACAACCTGAAAAAAACACGGTTCCGCTGCCGTTTTTACCGCTGATAGGCGGTTCTTCCCAAAAGTGAAGTCCTGCTCTCGCCAGCATAAATTCCTCCGGCATTGCACAATAACCTTTTTTTATATTTCTACTGACATTACACTGTCTCGGGCAGATATTACATTCCATTTTCATCACCGAAAATATTTTATCATAAGAGATTGGTTTCTGCAAGAGGGGGGCTCAGGAGCCGAATGAAATTCGGCTGAAAGGCGCCACTGCGTGGCACCTTTCTCAAAATCGCACAGCGATTTCACCTGAGCCCCCCGCCCGCTGAAAAAAACACGGAACAGCCGAAGCTGCTCCGCTAAAGTTTAATCCTATCTTACAGTTATCATACAAACCTCGGTAAATCCGCCGTCTTCCGTAGTTGCCGTAATCTGACACACACCGGGAGCAACCGCTGTTACCTTGCCGCTTGATGAAACAGTAGCAACACTCTTATCTGATGTTGTCCACTTGATATTCTGATTAGTTGCATTCGAAGGTGCGAAAGTCACCTTTATAGTAAACACAGCGCCTCTATCAGCAACAACACCGGTCTTATCAAGTTTGATACCTGTAACGGCAATATTTTTTACGGTAACCTTACAAGTAGCGGTCTTACCGTTTGCCGCTTTGCAGGTTATTGTTGCCGTTCCGTTTTTCACAGCGGTAACCTTACCGTTTTTATCAACCTTAACAACCTTAGTATCACTTGACGACCACGTAAGAGTCTGATTTGTAGCATTTGAAGGTGTGATAGTCGCTGTCAGAGTTGACGTTTTACCCTTGCTGAGAGTCAGCGAAGTTTTATTGAGAGAAATTTTCGTAATAGTAATCGGATTTACTTTTACGGTAATCTTCGCTTTCAGTTTGCCCTCATTTGTTGTAGCAGTAATTACTGCACTTTCGCCTGCTTTAAGACCCTTGATTTTACCTGCAGATGTAACCTTTACAACTTTAGGATTACTCGAAGTCCATGTCAGTGATTTATCGGTAGCATTAGAGGGTTTGATTGTCGGTTTAAGAGTGCGAACTTCATTATATTCGATGGTTATTGTTTTTGACGAGAAGCTGATTGAAGTCGGCTTCACTTCTTTCACAGTAACCTTACACTTTGCTGTTGCGCCTGTATCTTTAGTTTTGCAATAGATATATGCTGTACCCGGTGCTACGGCTGTTACATCACCATAAGCATCAACAGTTGCCACCTTAGTATTGCTCGATGACCATGTCACTGTTTTTGATGTTGTATTTTCAGGCAATACTGTTGCATCAAGAATATATGATTTGCCGTCGTCGAGAGTAAGACTCGTCTTATTGAGTCTTACCTTTTTGCTGTAAATCATCTTTAAAACAGTCAGCTTGCATTTCGCTGTATGTTTACCGTTGGCTGTTGTTGCTGATATATACACCGTACCCGGTTTTTTGCCGGTAATCTTACCGTTTTTATCAACGGTTGCAATTGAAGTATCACTTGACTTCCATGTGACGCTCTTATTTGTTGCATCTTCGGGAGTAATTGTAGCCTTGAGAGTTTTTGTCTTTGTCTCATATACCTTGAGTGATGTTTTATCAAGCTCAATACCCGTAGCAATTACTTTCACTGTTATTGTGCACACTCCTGAAACCATAGGATTATCTTCAGACGTGCATTTAATAGCTGTTTTACCTGCTGATACTGCTTTTACATTACCCAATGGGTCAACAGTCGCAACCTTCGGATTAGTACTTGTCCATATGACATCTTTAAAGGTTGCACTTGTGGGAGAAATCTTGTAACCCAAAGACAACTCTGAAGCGCCGTTTGTATAAAGAGTTTTGCTTGTTGTTGCTTCACCGTCTACCGTAAGAACAATTGACTGCACGGCTGTTTTCTTTGTAACATTGACAATACACTTGGCAGTCTTACCGCCAACGTTTGTTGTTACTGTAATAGTTGCTGTGCCTGCACCGACACCGGTAACCTTACCATTTTTGTCAACTGTAGCAACTTTTGTATTGCTTGAAGACCACTTGACACTCTTATCATTTGCATCCTCAGGATATACTATAGCTTCAAGAGTAACACTCTTCGTTGTGTAAATATCACGTTCAGTGTAATCGAGCATTACTCTTTCAGGTTTAGTTGCAACAGTCACTTTGCAATAAGCCTTAAAAGCACCCAACTCTGTTGTGCATATAATAACAGCACCGCCGTTTGAATGCGCTGTTACAATTCCGTTTTCGTCAACTGTGGCAACACTCGGATTTGAGCTTTCCCAAGTGACGTTTTTATTTTCGGCTGTTTCGGGAATAACATTTGCCGTTAACTGCGTTGTTTCACCTACAAAAGTGTCAACCTGACTTTTATCTAATCTGACACCGCCGGGCTTTTTGCCGACACCGACAAGAGAGCCCGGGAAATTACTGCTCCATAATTTCTGGCATATAACCGAAGGATGAAGTCCGTCTGTTGTGTATTCGGGAGCTAAGGCATCTTTATCAAGAGGGTTAGCAGATATCTCGGTCAGATCAACAAAGCCGTCATGTTCGTCTGTGCTTGCAAGCCATTCGTTGACATTTTTTGCAATCTGCCAGTCTGCCTGAAATTCTTCTTCTGTTCTTACATATTGAGCGCCTTCGTCAAAATAGTCTCTTGTGTTACCCTTCCACTGTGTAATACTTGCAGCAATAACCTTAACCCCGGCCTCGTGACAAGCCTTAAAAATTCTGCGATAACCGTTGATTATTGTTTCGGCAGAAGGCTGACTTACCTGACCTGCATCTTTGCAAACAGGATATATTATGTCGTTTGCACCGATTTTGACAATTACATATTCAACACCGGATTCACTTAAAACATCTTTTTCCAATCTTGCAACCAATGAAGCTGCATCTATCTGTTCACCCAGACCGAGTCCCGAAGTCAGAAGTCTGTTTCCCACAAGACCTTTGCCGACAACGCCTATATTATCTATATTGTTTTGCTGACAAATCGCCTTTGCAAGATACTCAGGGAACCCGTCCGCAACCGTTGAGTCACCTGCAACAACAATGCTGTAACCTGAAGCATCGGTGAGCACATCAAGAGATGCAATCGCAGGCACAAACTTCATAAAACTGTAAGCAAGTTTTATATCAATACTGCCTGTACCGCCAAAACCAATAAGCAGTTTTGACACAGTATCAAGCATTTCCTGCTCATCAAAAACATTAAGGAGCAAATCATAGTTTTCTGTTCTTGTGGCTTCACCCGTGGTGAAATATGTTGTTGCGCCTGACAAGCCCATAGTTGTTACATCCTGATATTGTCCGATGAACATACTGATAGCAATAGGCTCAAAAGCATTAACCTGAAGAGCAACCGGATCTGAATAAATCTCCTTACCGGGTTCAACCGAAACATCCGGTGATCCGTTATTGAATGTTATATATTTAAGTGTATTGATATCTATCTTGGAGTTACCCTTGCTTATTGCCGCGGTTATATTCTTTATATTGAGCGGCTCTGTTCCGTAAACATTTGAAAGTTTGACTCTGAACCTTTCACCGCTTGCTGTCGGAGTAATAACAACTCTGACAGTTACATCTCCAACGAGAGAACCGACGGCACTCATACCTGTCATATCAAGCTTAGCCGGCGCAGTACCCCAGGCAGCAACCCATTTCTCATTTTCATCTGAAGAAGCCGTTGCTGTTACCGAAGAAGAAACAACAGTTATGCCGCAAATAAAAATTACCGCAAAACATATAAGAAATTTAAGACATTTCTTCATATCTCGTTTTATCCTTTCTTGTTGTTATTATAAAACAGTTTCACACAAAGGTTTATCACTTATTTCTGAATGTCTTTCTGCTTGACTGAAGCATTTTTTGTCTGAGACGGTCTTTTTGAGGGAGTTTTTTTCTGATTTGCAGGATTTTTCGCTCCGACAGTTTTTGTTATTTTCTTATCCCATCCGTAAAACTTTGACATTATCATAAACAGATAACCCGCAGCTGCAAGGAACATCAGTATTGTGAGAATCATAAATCCTGTTGATCCCACAAGATCAGAAAGTTTTGACATAATAAGACCGGTAAAACTTCTCTCTACTGTCTGAGCTGCCACAAGGTTTACGGTCAGAAGTTCGATACCTGCATAATAAACCTTCGCCTGACCTAAAACCTCTCCAGCCTGCACGGGAGCTGTTATATCCTTTTTAACGGACTCTTCAATTACCTCAAACATAACTGATGCAGGTGTAACACCCGAAGGCACAAGAGCTGATGTTTCTTTCTCGGGCACGAGTCTTACTTTATCGGCATCCTTGCCCGCCTTTACATTCACAACACAAATGCTCTGATCGGGCGAAGCAATAACTCTGTAGCGGATGTTTTCATATACCCAATTCAGCATTCTTTTGATGTCGGTAAAACAGCTGTTTTCTTTAACACCGTCATTATCAATATCGCTGAGCTTACCGCCTAAGGTTACAGCGAGATATGAATAGCCATCCATATTTGTTACAACCGCAGCACATTCACCCGCTTTTTCTGTTGCTGTGTATTTGCCGCCTGTAACTGACTGATGGTAATAGTCTGCAATAGAAGCTGTTTTCATTTTGTTGCTTGACTTGAAAGTTCTTTCTTCGTTCTGAGAAGTAGCTTTAAGAGTTACACTGTCAGCACTCACCGCCTCTGCAAATGCAGGATATGTCATAGCATACTTCATAAACTTTGCAACATCTCTCGCAGTTGTATACTGACCGTCTTCGTCGAAACCGTGGATATTCTTAAACTGAGTTGTTGTGCAGCCGATTTTCTGTGCAAGAGCTTGCATTTCTGCAACAAAGCCGTCAGCGGAGCCTGAAATTTCATAAGCTATAATACTTGCCGCATCGTTTGCACTGTAAATTATAAGACAGTTGATAAGTTCCTTCTTGCTTATCTTTTCGTCATCTTTATATGATGCTGTTCTTACGCCGTAATCATATTTTACGAGAGAACGGTTTTTGCTTGTAACTGTAACTGTTTCATCAAGATTAGCCCATTTTTCAATTGCTACAACAGCTGCAAAAAGTTTTACAAAAGCTGCGGCAGGCATTTTTTTATCTGCATTCTTTTCAAAGAAGATTGTATCATCATCGAGACTCTGCAGATAATACGCCGAAGATAAAAGCTTATCCGTTACCTCATTACCGGCAAAAACTGCACCTGCACTGAATACACCCGTAAACATTGCAAAAATCAAACCTAAAACAAGTAAAAATGAAACTGTTTTTTTCATTATAGCCACCTCGTGTGTAATTTTTTTGAAATTTCGCCTATATGTTTGCAATAAATAAAAAGTTATGATAGAATAAAAGAGCACAATAAGGCATTGTTATTCCTTATTATACCAATTAGACTGTGAAATGTACAGACCTTAAGAATAACTTTTTGTTAAATATCTCGAAAGAAAAGGTTGTGAAAATATGATATATGTCACCGGTGATACTCACGGCATTGCTTCAAGATTCAGCGATCCTCGTCTGAAAAATCTCAAGCAAGGCGATACACTGATAATCTGCGGCGATTTCGGATTTTTATGGAACGGCTCCAAAGATGAAATCAACGTGCTGAAAAAACTCAGCAAGAAAAAATATAACATCTGCTTTGTCGACGGCACCCACGAAAATTTTGATATGCTGGGTTCTATCAAAATCAAAAAGTGGAACGGCGGCAAGGTGCATCATATCGCTTCAAATATCTTCCATCTTATGCGCGGTCAGGTATTTGAAATCGAGGGCACAAAAATCTTCACTATGGGTGGCGGAGAAAGCCCCGACATCGACATCCGTTTTGAAATGGACACCTGGTCAGACCTTGAGATTCCCACACGTGAAGAGCTTGTTGAAGGCGTAGAAAATCTTCAGAAGTACGGCGGTAAGGTCGATCTTATCATCACCCACGAGCCCCCTGCAAAAATCAAGGATTTCCTTATGCTTCATTCAGGCTCCGATGCCAGCATCACCGCCATCAACACCTATCTCGAAGACGTAAGCCGCATCTGTCAGTTCAAACATTGGTACTTTGGCTCACTGCATCAGGATAAGTTCATTTCCTCAAGCCACACTTGTGTGTTTAATAATATTATCAATGCAAAAACAGGCGAAGTGGTGACGAGGTAAGTTAGGAGTTAGGAGTGAGGAGTGAGGAGTTGTTTATGAAAAAAATATTTAAGCCTGTGTTTTTACTGATTATTGTTTTTGTGATTTTATTGAGAATATTTTCTGCTAACCTCATTATTTCCTGTGATTTTGATATGCCGAATGAAACCTACGAGGCTATCAAAAGTCAGTCTGAGGGTATATATTCAAGCAAGCTCCCCCTTGTGGCTGTATATGTAAATATAACCGATTTTTCCGATGAAAAGGCATACTACACCATTCACTATTTTCCATTCGGTACAGTAGATATATCCTACAGCGAAAGCGACGGATATAACATCGAAAAACCACTAACTAAACTATCATAACCGTCTTTATGGCGGTTATTTTTGTCAATGTAAACTCTTGTTGCGCATTTGTAAAGCGGTTGCGGTGGAGTTTGAAGGCTCAAAATGCTAAAATTAACCTACCAAAACAAAGGAGGTTTTAATATGAAACTGTCAGAAAAAATCGTAAATTTAAGAAAAGCCCGTAATATGTCTCAGGAAGAATTATCTGAACAGCTCGGTGTATCCCGTCAGGCAGTATCCCGTTGGGAGGTAGGCTCCGCCCTGCCGGATGCGTCAAATATTCTTCAGCTCAGCAAGCTCTTCGGTGTATCTGCCGATTATCTTTTAAACGATGATTATAAAGGCGAGTCGCCTGCTCCTGTTAAAAGCAAAACTGTCAGCTCAATCGCAGGCACATTAGTCAAAAAGATTATCTCATTATGTGTGGCAGGCTTCGGATTTTTAGGCAATTTTGTTATATATGTTCTCTCAAGATTTATTGAAGTATATGTTCCATACAGATACTTCAACTCCGAAACGCAGTCATATTGGAATCGTTGGGATTACGGCTATAGCTACAGATATTTCATCGAGGAATATAACCTCCGTCTTCTCACTGTAATGTTTTGGCTGATGCTCATAGTCGGTCTTTTTATCGCATTTGTACCAAAGGATAAGTTTATAGATTTCATCGGCAAAATTAAAACTTTTATCAAAGAAAAGCATCCCAAAAAGAAAGCAGAATAAACACAAACAGCAGACTACAAAACAAGTAGTCTGCTGTAATTTTTTATTGCGCTCGCCGCGGGGCGTTACTTTTTCCTGCCTCGGAAAAAGTAACCAAAAACGCGCTGATTTTTCTTAGTCTTCTTCCTTGTTGGGGAATAATGTTGCTCTGATTGACGCAGGTGAAAGTGCCTTTTTGAAATGCTCCAATGTTCTGTTTATTCTCACACTTACAGGAGGATCCCACTCACACTCATCTGCAGGTGTGATGCCGATTTCCTTAAGATAAGGAACATCGTTTCTGAGTCTGATTTTGAAGTCAGCATAGTTGGCATTCTTGGGATTTACCCAACCTCTTTCGCCTACTGCAATCATTCTCGGGAAGCACATATAGCACATCTTTGAGAAGTCCTCAATATACTCTGTCCAGATGGGTGTTTCCACACCGAGTACTCCTTTTCTTCCCCTCTTATCAAGCTTCTTGAGATAAGGCTCGTAGGTATATGTTTTCTTAAGAGGAGTCATACCATAAGGATAGTCAAGATAATAGTGATAGAAATCCTCTATAATAATTTTACCGCCCTCATTTGCATAAGCTTCACTCTTGTGACCTCTGTCCATCCAATCGCAGATGATACACTCATCATCAAGAATGCCTGAGTTAAGGCTCTCATTCCACGCGAGCACTTCTTTACCCTTAGATTTAAGATAAGCAATAATTCTGTTTGCAAAGTAGCCCTGAAGCTCTTCAACATTGCTCAGATGCTCTTCTTTGATTCTCTGCTGACATTTTTCGCAGTTACACCAACGAGCCTTTGGAGCTTCATCGCCACCGATATGTATATATTTGCAGGGGAATAATTCTGCAACTTCATCGAGAATACCGAAGCAGAAATCAAAAACTTCTTCCTTGCCTGCACAAAGGATATTCTTAAAGATACCGCCTGCTGTTTCAAGAGGAATCTGTACACCTCTGCATGAAAGCTCGGGGTACGACGAAATAATAGCCGTAACATGACCGGGCATATCAATTTCGGGTACAACTTCGATAAATCTTTCCTGACAGAATTTCACAATATCTCTGATTTCGTCTTTAGTGTAATAGCCGCCGTATCTTTCCATATTAGGTGAGCCGAAACCGTGGCAATCACGCCAGGAGCCTTTTTCGTTGAGAAGAGGATATTTTTCGCTTTCCATTCTCCAACCCTGATCGTCGCAGATGTGCCAATGAAAAATATTAAACTTATATCTTGCAGCAGCTTCGATATATGTTTTGATTTCGTCAACTGTCTGCATATGACGAGAGGAGTCAATCATAAAACCTCTGTATGAGAATTCAGGAGCATCCTTGATAACACAATGGGGTACCTTACCCATATTTTTTATCTGATCAAGGGTTTTCATTGCATAAAACTTACCCTTTTCACCTTTGGATATAACTTCAACACCATCAGCATTGATAATAATGCCATATTCTTCATCACCGTAGTTTTCATCGGCAGTGTACTTGACAGTTGACAAATCAATATAGCTCTCGCCACCTGTATAGTCAACCTTGTTAATTCTCGGAATTACATTCAGAATCATATTTTCACCCTCTTGAATAAAATAAATTTTCTTCTTACCAATTATACTTTATCCTTTGAAATATTTCAATAGCAGCAGGAATATTAATTACTATTATTTTTCTTGCGGAGATTTGCCAATGTACAGTATAATCAACCTTCTTTGCGGCATCGGTCTTTTTCTTATAGGTATGACCCTGATGAGCGAATACACCACCGAAGCTTTCGGCGAAAAATTAAGGGATATTTTATCGACTTTGACAAAAAATAAAATCAGCGGTGTACTCACGGGTCTTGCTGTTACGGGTATCATTCAGAGTTCCTGCGCAACAACGGTGACAGCTGTTTCATTTGTCAGTGCGGGTATTCTGTCACTGTCGGGAGCTGTAGGCATTGTTATGGGTGCCAACATAGGCACCACTGTAACGAGTCTGATTATCGCTTTTAACTTTTCGGATATAGCACCGATCGCTGTCTTTTTCGGTACAATTATGAAGATGTTTTCAAAGCGACATAAAATACAGTCAGCAGGTATGATTACAGTGGGGTTCGGGCTTCTTTTTATTGGTCTAAACACAATGTCATCGTCGTTTGAGGCACTGAAAGATAACCCGGATTTTCTGACTTTTATCTCAAAAACTGACGGCAAATTACAAGGGGTACTCACAGGCTTTATAATGACTGCAATTATGCAGAGCTCATCGGCAACAGTCGGCATTCTGCAGGCTCTTTCAATGCAAGGCATCGTACCTCTAAGCACTGCTTTTTATATTATCCTCGGTCAGAATATCGGTGCTGTCATTCCCGTTATAATTTCATCGGCAGGCGCTTCAAAAACCGCAAAGCAGGTTTCGGTCATCCATCTTCTTTTCAACATAATCGGCACAATTATTTTTCTTATTGCTATGGAGTTTATCCCTTGCGAAAATATTTTTTCTTTCGCAAAAAATGACAGTATGAGAATTTCTCTTTTCCATATTATGTTCAATGTGGTTTCAACACTCATTCTTTTGCCATTTTCCGATTTAATGCTTAAAATCAGTGAACAGCTCACACCATCATTTCTCTTTTACAGAAAAGAAAAATAGCAGCAAAAGCCGCCCTTAATTTCTCTGATTTTTCCTGCAATTTTGTAAACTTATAGATAAAAATACTAAGTTTTCGCTATTTTTTTATACAGCTTAACAAAAATGAAAAAAATCAGAATTTTCCATTCAAAAAATTGAAACTTTGTAGTATAATAGACCCGTGAAAATTTAAAGATCAGGAGATATAATTATGAGCAAAAGAATTTACGAAGGCTGGGAAGGTTTTGAACACGGAACCTGGGTCAATGAAATCAACTTAAGAAGCTTTATAAGACATAATTTCACACCCTATGACGGTGACGAATCTTTCCTCGAAGATCCCACTCAGGATACTCTTGAATTATGGGATCAGGTATTAGACTTAACCAGACAGGAACGTGAAAAGGGTGGCGTACTTGATATGGATACACATATCATTTCAACCATCACATCACACGGTCCCGGTTACCTCAATAAAGACAAAGAAAAGATTGTCGGTTTCCAGACAGACAAACCTTTCAAGCGTTCACTTCAGCCCTATGGCGGTATCCGTATGGCAGAAAAAGCTTGTGCAGACAACGGCTATAAAGTAGACCCCGAAATCAGCGAGTTCTTCACTATCCACAGAAAAACTCACAACGCAGGTGTATTCGATGCATACACTCCCGAAATGAGAGCTTGCCGTTCAAGCCACATCATCACAGGTCTTCCCGACGCTTACGGTCGTGGCCGTATCATCGGTGACTATCGTAGAGTTGCTCTTTACGGTGTAGACAGACTTATCGAAGACAAGGCAGAACAGAAGGCAAGAACACGTTCAGCTATGTATTCACAGGTTATCCGTGACAGAGAAGAGCTTTCAGAGCAGATCCGTGCTCTTGAAGAGCTCAAGGTTATGGCTGCAAGCTATGGCTACGACATTTCAATGCCTGCAAAAAACACAAAGGAAGCTATCCAGTGGCTCTACTTCGGTTACCTTGCTGCAGTTAAAGA
>JAZRDY010000067.1:0-3001 GCA_045660525.1 Acutalibacteraceae bacterium
CACATCGGATTACATCAAAAAGATTCTCGGCAGAATGACACTTCTGGGCGCGCTTCTCCTTTCAGTAGTAGCACTCTTCCCCAATATCATCACTCTGTTCACAAATCTTATTGGTTCTCCCATGACTCTTTCACTCGGTGGCACATCACTTATCATCGTAGTAGGCGTTGCTCTTGAAACAGTTAAGCAGCTTGAAAGCCAGATGATGATGAGACACTACAAGGGCTTCCTTGACTAATATTTAAAGGAGTGATAACCATGAAGTTAATTCTTTTAGGTGCACCCGGCGCAGGTAAAGGCACACAGGCAGAATATATCTGCGATAAGCTTTCAATTCCTGCCATATCAACAGGTAACATTATCCGTGCTGCTTTAAAGGCAGGCACAGAAATGGGTCTTAAAGCCAAGGAGTTCATTGACAAAGGTCAGCTTGTTCCCGATGAAGTCGTAATCGGCATTATTAAGGAAAGACTCGCTGAGGATGACTGTCAGAATGGTTTCATTCTCGACGGTTTCCCCAGAACTATTCCCCAGGCTGAAGCTCTCGACACAATGGGCATCGAAATCGACAAAGTAATCGATATCGAAGTTCCCGATGAAAAGATTGTTGAGAGAATGTCAGGAAGAAGAGTATGTCCCGCTTGCGGTAACTCATACCACCTGCTTTACAAAAAGCCTGAAAAAGATGGCATCTGCAACGCTTGCGGCGCAGAGCTCATCATCAGAGCTGACGATCATCCTGATACGGTTAAAGACAGACTTGATGTATATCACAGTCAGACAGAACCTCTCAAGGATTTTTACGCAAAGAAAAACAAATTATTCATAGTTGAAGGACAGGAAGAAGTTAAAGATACTTCAGCTCTTGTTCAGAAGGCTTTGGAGGAATAAGCATGATCGTGCTGAAGACGACTCGCGAGCTGACTCTTATGAGAGAAGCTTGCAGAATATCGGCAGAAGCGCTGAAGGTGGCCGGTGAGGCTGTCAGACCGGGTATCTCAACCTGGGAAATTGACAAGATTGCCCATGACTATATAATCAGTCAGGGAGCTGAACCAAACTTCCTGAACTTATACGGTTTTCCGGCTACTGCGTGCATTTCCATAAATGATGAGGTCATTCATGGCATTCCCAGTAAAAAACGCATTCTTAAATCAGGCGATATCGTTTCAATAGATTTAGGTGCAAGAATCAACGGCTATAACGGCGACAATGCTGCTACTTTTGCTTGCGGTGACGTAAGTGACGAGGCAAAGCGGCTGATGGATACCACACGAGAGAGTCTCTATGAGGCTATCAAGTACGCGGTACCCGGCGGCAGAATGGGCGATATAGCATCCGCGGTTCAGCGTTACTGTGAAAGTAAAGGCTACGGCGTTGTTCGTGAATTCACGGGCCACGGCATCGGCAAAGAAGTACATGAAGACCCCAGTGTACCGAACTACGGTACAGCCGGCCGAGGCGTACGCCTGTTACCGGGCATGACAATCGCTATTGAGCCGATGATAAACCAAGGCACTGCAAAAATCAAACAGCTCCCCGACGGCTGGACAATAAAAACCGCCGACGGAAAGCTTTCAGCCCACTTTGAGCATACGGTGGCTATCACAAAAGACGGCCCCGTGATACTCACTAAGATATAAGGTGATGTATGGAACTTAAGATAGGGCAGGTTGTGAAATCAACAGCGGGTCACGATAAAGGTGATCTGATGGTGATAGCAGGCTTTGAAAACGAAAAAGTTCTGGTGTGTGACGGCAAACACAGAAAGCAGGAAAAGCCCAAGTGTAAAAACCGAAAACACCTTCAGGAAACAGAAATGTTCCTTGAACCGGACTCAATGGCAACAAACAAAATGCTTAGAAAAGCACTTAACAAAATAGCGAACCCAGGGGGTTAAAGTTATGTCAAAACAGGATATGATCGAAATCGAAGGTACAGTTGTTGAGGCACTGCCTAACGCAACTTTCCAGGTCGAACTCGAAAACGGTCACAAGATTTTAGCACACATTTCGGGAAAACTCAGAATGAACTACATTCGTATTCTTCCCGGTGACAAGGTCACAGTCGAGATGTCTCCATACGACTTGACCCGTGGACGTATAACATGGAGATCTAAGTAACATAAAGGAGGTAATTCCTAATGAAAGTCAGACCTTCTGTAAAGAAAATATGTGAAAAATGCAAGGTAATCAAGCGTAAAGGCAAGATAATGGTTATCTGCGAGAATCCCAAGCACAAGCAGCGTCAAGGCTAATTGACGTAATCAATTTAGGAGGTGCAACTAAATGGCTCGTATTTCAGGTGTTGACCTTCCCAGAGACAAAAGAGTTGAAGTAGCTCTTACTTACATCTTTGGTATTGGTCACAAGACTGCAAAGGATATCATTGCAGCAACAGGTATCAACCCCGACACAAGAGTTAAAGATCTCACAGAAGACGAAATTTCAAAGCTTACTGTGTATATCAACAACAACTTAACTGTAGAGGGTGACCTCAGAAGAGAAACAGCTTTTGATATCAAAAGACTTATTGAAATTGGTTGCTATCGTGGCGTACGTCACAGAAAGGGTCTCCCCGTAAGAGGTCAGCGTTCAAAGACAAACGCTCGTACACGTAAGGGTCCCAAGAAAACCATCGCTAATAAGAAGAAATAATAGGAGGATAAAATTATGGCTGCTAAGGTTGCTAAGAAAGCTACCAACATTCGCCGTCGCCGTGAACGTAAGAACATTGATCGCGGTGCGGCCCATATCCAATCCACCTTCAACAACACAATCGTTACCATCACTGATTTACAGGGTAACGCCGTGTCATGGGCAAGTGCCGGTGAAATGGGCTTCAGAGGCTCAAGAAAATCCACTCCCTTTGCTGCACAGACAGCTGCTGAAACAGCTGCTAAGGCTGCAATCGAACACGGTATGAAAACCGTTGAAGTATATGTTAAAGGACCGGGTGCCGGTCGTGAAGCTGCAATCAGAGCTTTACAGACAGCAGGTCT